>JBEVIF010000024.1:0-4314 GCA_040510795.1 Acidimicrobiia bacterium | reverse complement strand
CCGATTGCGGCCCGCTGCCACTTGTCGTGATAGCCGACTTCGGCGACGCTGTAGGAGCCGAGGCGCCGCAGACCCTCGATGACCGGCCTGAGCACCGCTCTCTTCTCTTTGAGCGACCGTGAGGCGGGCAGATGTAGCTCGACCCTCAGGGCCGCGGCCCGCATCAGGCGGTATTGATCAAGTTCGGGCCACCTCACGAATCAGGTAGGCCTCGATGTTGTCGCCTTCCTTGATGTCGTTGTAGTTCTCCAGCCCGATTCCGCACTCGAACCCGGAGGCCACTTCGCGCACGTCGTCCTTGAATCGCTTCAGCGATGAGATGACGCCGTCGTGGATGACCACCCCGTCACGAATGAGCCGGGCACGAGCCCCGCGCTGGACGACACCCTCGATGACGTAGCACCCGGCCACGGACCCGATCCGGGGAACCTTGAAAACGGCCCGGACCTCGGCGGTGCCCAGCACCTGTTCGTGCTCCTCGGGGGCCAACTGACCCACTAGCAGCTGCTCGACCTCGTCGAGCAGCTCGTAGATGATCCCGTAAGTCCGGATCTCGACCCCGGCCTCCTCGGCTGCTTTGCGGGCCTTTGGCTCGGGACGGACATTGAAGCCGACGATCACCGAGTCGGTCACTTCGGCGAGTGTGACGTCGTTCTCGTTGATCCCACCGACTGCACCGTGCAGCACCTGGATCTTGCCGCCCTCTCGCCCGATCTTCGAGATCGATTCGCGCAGGGCCTCGAGTGACCCATGCGCATCGGCCTTGATGATGACGTTCAGAGTGGCGTCCTCGGTGCGAAGCTGGTCGAGCAGTGTCTGGAGTCGGTCGCGAGCCGAGGGCATGGCCTGGCTGACCGACCTGAGCTCTTCTTCGCGCTCGGAGGCGATGCGGCGCGCCTCCTTGTCGCTCTCGACAACTGTGAAGAAGTCGCCGGCCGTCGGGACCTCGTCCCAACCCATGATCTGGACCGGTGTCGACGGACCTGCTTCTTTGACCTGATTGCCGTTCTCGTCCATCAGGGCGCGGGCGCGCCCGGAGACTGGCCCTGCCACGAAAGGATCACCAATCCTCAGGGTGCCTCGCTGGATGATGACAGAGGCGACAGCGCCTTTGCCCCGCTCTAGCTGGGCCTCGACGACGACGCCGGACGCCTCGGCTTTCGGATTCGCCTTGAACTCCTCGAGCTGGGCGATGAGATCCACCACCTCGAGCAACTCGTCGACGCCGTCACCGTTGATCGCGGAGACCTCCAAGCTGGGGACATCGCCGCCGAGCTCTTCGGTGAGGACGTCGTGCTCGGTGAGTTCGGTCCGCACGCGGAGCGGGTCAGCTCCGGGAAGATCGACCTTGTTGACGGCCACGATCATCTTCACATCTGCCGCCTTGGCGTGTGAGATGGCTTCGATTGTCTGGGGCATGACACCGTCATTGGCAGCCACCACGAGGATCACGATGTCGGTGATGTTCGCTCCACGTGCCCGCAAGGAGGTGAATGCCTCGTGACCTGGCGTGTCGATGAATGTGATGGGATGTCCGTTGACATCGACCTGGTAGGCGCCGATGTGCTGGGTGATCCCTCCTTGCTCTCCCTCGACCACGCTGGTGTTGCGGATCGAGTCGAGAAGTGTGGTTTTTCCGTGGTCCACATGTCCCATCACGGTCACAACGGGCGGGCGAGGGGCGAGCTCCGATTCTGAATCTTCGAACACCGGACGCTCGGCAACCGCCGGAGGAGGCGGTGGCGCTTCGATGTCGACGATGAACCCGAACGACTCGGCCACACCCTCGATCAACTCCGGGGGCATCGTCTGGCCTGCTCCTACTGCCTGGCCACGGGTCATGAGCTGGGCAACCACGTCCTTGGCCGGAACCCCGAGTGCGTCTGCGAACTCGGTCACTGAGGCGCCGGATGGGACGGACACGATGTCGAGCTCGATCTCGGGGTCCGTGGCCTGCTCGGCAGCGCCCTCTTCGGGGGCTTCTGACTCTGCCTCGGCCTCTGCCTCGACCGCCTCCGGCTCATCGCCGGCAACGGCGAGACGGAGGAGCTCCGCCGACTCGTCATCGAGCCCGGATGAGGCGGTCTTGACTTCGATCCCCAGCTCGTGGGCCTGCGCGAGCAGCTCTTTCGAGTCGATCCCCAGGTCCTTGGCCAGCTCGTAAACCCTCACGCCAGAAATCCTCTATTCGCTCTCGTCATCCGCGTCGTCGGTTGCCACCGC
This sequence comes from Acidimicrobiia bacterium, assembly GCA_040510795.1. Taxonomy (GTDB): domain Bacteria; phylum Actinomycetota; class Acidimicrobiia; order Spongiisociales; family ZC4RG35; genus JARDZU01. Next base: position 2,091 of record JBEVIF010000024.1, on the reverse strand, counting down.
ATCCTCATCGTCGGACACGGGCACGTCGGCGTCGACTGCTTCCTCGACCGACTCCTCGTCTGCTGCAGCTTCATCCGTGACTGCCGCTTCATCGGCCGGGGCGGGTTCTTCTGATGGGACGGCTTCCGGCACTGCCTCCTCGACCTCGACGCCTTCCATGTCGGATCGGATGTCGACCTTGTAGCCGGAGAGGCGGGCAGCAAGCCGGGCATTCTGACCCTCCTTGCCGATCGCCAGGGAGAGCTGGTGCTCGGACACGACCACGTCGGCGGTCTTGGTCTCCTCGTCGATGTGGACTTCCTTGACCTTGGCCGGGCCCAGGGCCTCGGCGATGAACTGCCCGATGTCGTCACGCCACTGGACCACATCCACCTTCTCGCCACGCAACTCGTTGACGACCTGGCGCACACGGGATCCCCTGGCTCCCACACAGGCTCCCTTGGGGTCGACGTTGGGATCATGGGATATCACGGCGATCTTGGTGCGGTGGCCCGGCTCGCGGGCGATGTTGACGATCTCGACAGTGCCATCGGTGAGCTCCGGCACTTCGAGCTCGAGCAGACGTCGCACCAGGTCGGGGTGGCTGCGTGAGACCACGATTTGAGCCCCTTTGGCCTCGTTGCGCACCTCGAGGATTAGCGCCTTGACCCGGTTGCCACGCTCCAGACGCTCGAAAGGAATCCGTTCGGAGCCGGGAAGGATCGCCTCGGCGTCGCCGAGATCGAGGATCACGGACCGGTAATCCACCTGCTGAACCAACCCGGTCACGAGGTCGCCCTCACGACCTTCGTACATCTCGAACACATGCTCGCGCTTCGCCTCGCGCAGCTTGTGCTGCATCACCTGCTTGAAGGACTGCGCGGCGATGCGGCCAAAGGCCTCCCCCTCGGGGGTGTCTTCCCATTCGGACACGACGTTGCCGTCCTCGTCCAATTCCTGGGCGTACACGATGACTTCGCCGGAATCGGGGTCGATGGTGACCCTGGCCTCCTCTGCCGCTCCCGGGCTCCGCTTGTACGCGGCGACAAGGGCGTTGGCGAAGGCGTCGAGGATGGTGTCGATGGCCACTCCCCGTTCCCGGGCGAGTACCTCGATTGCCTCCATCATCGTGTCGAGCTTCATGATTCTCCTTCAGTGGCCCGGCTTAGGCGCCTTTTCCCACCTGAACACCGTCTTGGCGGTGAGCACGTCTTCGTAGTCGACTACCCGGCGCTCTTCGTCGCTCTCCACAGTGAACGCCGAGTCCCCGGCGTCGGCCAGCACTCCTCTGATGGTCGCCTTCTGGTCGCCGTCGGCGATCTTGACCACAACCTCACGACCGACCGACTTGGTGTAATGCGACGGGCGACGGAGAGCTCTCTCCAGGCCCGGCGAGGTCACCTCGAGCCGATACGCCTCGACCAGTTCAGTTTCGTTGTCGAGCAACCGCGAAAGGCCACGCGAGACATCGGCGAGACGATCGATGTTGACGTCCTCGCCGTCGACGACGACACGGAGGAGGGTTCCCGGCCCGCGGCCGAGCAACTCGACATCGTCGAGCTCGAGCCTCTCGGCGGCGAGATAGGGCTCCACCACCGTCCAAATCTCTGCAGCAGTCGTCAAAATGCCTGCTCCTGGCGCTGTCATGCCGACTTGAGACGCAAAAATACAGGCGGGTGCCAAAGGCGCCCACCTGGTTCAAAGCGTCCTGTTGTCCAGTCGCATTATAAGCCCACCCCGGGACTCTTGCGGCGGGGTCCGGGTCAGGCCCCGTGACGCTGGGCAACCACCAGCTCGGCCAGCTTTTCCCCCACCTCGGCAATCGCCACTTCTTCCAGACTGAGGTCGCGCCGGGTGGTCAGCTCGACGATGCCCTGCTCCACACCTCGGGGCCCCACGGTCACCCTGTATGGGATGCCGATCAACTCGGCATCGGCGAACTTGACGCCCGGACGCTCCTCACGGTCGTCCAGCAGCACCTCGACACCGGCTGCGCCCAGTTCCGTGTAGAGCCTCTCGGCCGCGTCGAGGGTGGGTTGATCATCGGCCCTGACCACGGTGATGACCACCTCGTAGGGCGCCACCGAGACGGGCCAGATGATCCCCTTGTCG
>JBEVIF010000023.1:0-7619 GCA_040510795.1 Acidimicrobiia bacterium | reverse complement strand
ATCGTCTGCCACGCCGATGGTCTCGACCCGGCCACGACTCACATCGACGTGGACGGAATGTCTAACGAAATCGCGGTAGACATCGAGATGGGTTGAACGAAACCCGATGTTGTGTCTCAGGCCAATCGTTCGGCCAGCCGGATGGCGCCGCGATGGGCGATGGCGGCGATAGAGATCATCGGGTTCACCCCGGAAGACGTTGGGAAGCACGAACCGTCCATCACATAGAGGCCGGCCGTGTCATGGGCCTGGTTGTCGGCATCCACCACCGAGGTTGCCGGGTCTGACCCCATGCGAGCGCTACCCATCTGATGAAAGGAGAAGTAGGACATCCGATTCGGGCCGTAGCCGATGGCGTCGGTCCCGGCCATGAGGTCCTCGATGGTGCCGTTGCCGCGAACCCATCGCACCGGGCGGATCGTCGAGGTGAAGATCTCAAGAGCGCCGGCTTCGGCCAGCCATTCGGCACTCCGTCGCACACCTTCCCGGACATGTCTCCGGTCATAGTCGGAGATCCGGTATTTCCAGAGAGGACTGCCGTCCCGCCGAATGGCGACGCGGCCATGATCATGGTCGCGGAGGAGGATCCCGGCCACCGCCAGATAGCCGAGTCCCAGAATGTCGCGCTTGAAGGACGGCCCGTCTTCCCAGCCCACGAACGCGGCGGGGAACAGAGGGTGGACCGGGGCGGTCTCGAACCGGAACCCGTACCCCTGACCGTCGAGGTCGGCGAACTCGTCGCTGTACCGCGTCTGCAGCATCCCGTTCCATGGGTCGACCCGCTCCTCGAATCGCCCCCAGAGGGCGGTCACGGGGTGGATCCTGAGGTATTGGCCGGCGGCACGGCCACCGAGTCCGCTACGCAGGAGCAGGGCTGGGGTGTTGAGCGCGCCGGCTGCCAGGACCACCGCCCTGGCCCGCACGGTGAGGGTGTGGTCACCGACGCTCGCTACGACACCCGCGACATGACCATGATCGGTGTCGATCAGCCGCACATCGGCATCGACGACTATCCGGGCACCCCCATTGGCGGCTTCCTGGAGATAGGTGGCAAGGGTCGATCGCTTGGCGCCGATCCGGCATCCCATGGTGCAATATCCGCATGCCTCTTCGGTGCAGCCCTTCACATTGCGTGGCTGCTCATCCACGTGCCAGCCGAGATTGCGCAGACCCTTCTCCATGATCTGGTCACGAGCGGAGGGTGTGCCGTGGTCCTTGCTGACTCCCAGTCCGTTCTCGACGGCGGTCAGCGATTCGGCGAAATCATCGCCGACGAACACATTGGAGAATCCGGCCACTCGGTCCCACTCCTCCCGGACCGAATCGGGAGTGGCGAATGAGGTGGTGTAGTTGACCACCGTGCCGCCGCCCAGCGTGGATCCCGCCAGCATGAGGACGCCACCGTCCGAGGTGGAATTGAGGCCGCCGTCGAGGTACATCGAGCTATACGCGTCGGATTCCAGATGGGTGAAATCCGACTCGTTGTGGTAGCCCCCGCGCTCGAGCACGGTCACGGAGAGGCCGGCTGCGGTGAGGACCCCGGCGGCGATGCCCCCGCCGGCGCCGGAGCCGATGACCGCGACATCGCACTCGATCGTCGTGTCACGGTCCACCACTTTGGTGGTGATCGTCTTGGGCGTCGCCGGGGGAGGGCCATCGGGGCCCGGGTATCCCAGGGCTTCCCAGGCCGCGGGCGTGCTGGCGGGGTCGTCGGTCGTGACCCACAGGAAGGCGGCGAGTGTCTTCAAGGCTCGGATCCCCTTGCGGACGATCTCCAAGCGGTTTTCCTCCATGGCGAGCAGGGCGGTGGCGCGCTGCTCGGGGGGCAAATTCGTGAACTTCGCTACCCGACCGAATAGCACCAGACCACCGGCCGCGGAGTCAAGGAGACCGAGGAACAGCGCGAGATCCTTCCGATCACGGTCGTGGGGAAGGGCTTCATAGATGCCAGGGAGCCCTTCCGAGAGCCGGAGATCTGCGCCAGGGGTGGTCCAGGCCGCACCGTCGCCCGGGACGGCGGGGAGGATGGTGTCGACCAACAGGTCGAAGGCGCGGCCGTTGGCCGGGCTGAGGCTCACCTCTCCAAAGATACCTTCATGCTCATCGGGTAGCTTTCCCATCGAGGTGGACTGGGACGCACTCAGGGACGGTGTGTTCATCCCCGTAGTCATCGACGCCGAGCGGGTCGTCGACGGGGAGGAGATGGTTCGGGTCACCTATTTTGCCGTCACCACGGACGCCCCGGCAGCGGTGTGGGAGGTGGAGCTTCCCGCCGTGGCGCAGCTACACGGGATCGGAGCGCTCGGTCTCGCCGGTGTCGTCTACGGCGCCCTACGGGAGGTCGTTACACCGGGGGCCGACACCGTGGATTTCGACCTGTTCATGGATGCAGATGACGTTGCAGCCATCTTCGCCCTCGAGGAGTCGGGCATGCCGCTGACCGTGCAGGTCGAGGATGTGTGGATGCCACGCTCCTGGTTCGACGATGAGCCTGTCCGGGGTGACGTCTACCGGGTGGGGCTGGAGGTCTTCCAGGCAGCTTATCGGTACACGGCAGGGACGATCGGGCCGCATCTCCTGCTCGAGATAGACGTGAGGGGGCAGGTAATCAGCTCGCCGGCGGAGACCGAGGCAATGACCCAGTGGTCAGAGGACCAGATCGAGGCCACCAGGAGAGCCTTTCCCGACAAAGAGGTCAAGCTGAGGTGGAGAGACGATGGCTGAGCTGGCCGTAACCATCATCGATGTCGGATGGGGCGATTCGATCATGGTCGAGTCGCGAGACGATGCAGGCGACCGTCGCTTCGGTCTCATCGACTGCAACGACTACGACCGCCAGCGCACCGCCCTCCCGTTTGTCAAGCGCTACTTCGAACGAATCGGCCGTGACTGGCAGAGCACCGAGCACAACTTCGAATGGGTCCTGCTCACTCATGGGCACGCCGACCACGCTCGTGGGTTGAAGGAGATGATGAGCACCTTCGGTACCACCCACTTCTGGTACCCAAAGTCGGTGGCCTCGACCACCTACGGTGTCCTGCTCGACTTCGCCAATCGGTCGAATCGTGTGCTCCACCATCAGGCTGTGGACGAGACCAAGATTCTCGAGGCCCCGGAGGTCACATTCCACAGCGAGATGCGCATCCTGTGGCCCAACTTCGACCAGATCGACACTGGCAACGAGAACAACAACTCGGTGGTCCTCGCACTGACTCTCGGCGTGGTCACGATCGTGCTCACGGGCGACGCCGAAGCCGAGAACTGGCCCCAGATCGTGGGACGGCTACCGAGCCACACCACCTATCTCCAGGTGCCCCATCATGGTGGGCGCAACGGGCTCTTCGACCTCAACGACGGGACACCATGGCTCGATCATCTCAACCCCCGCCAGACTCGGTTGGTGATGAGCAGCCACGTCGTGCCTCACGGCCATCCCCATCCTGACGTGGTCACCGAGCTCTCGAATCGACGCTTCGTCTCCTACCGGACCGATCGCAACTATCACCTCACGCTGAGCACTTCGGGTGAGAAGGTCACGGTGGGATACACCCACGTCAGCGGGCGTCTTCCCCGTTGATGGGATGCTGAGACCTATCTACGCGGGCTCCAGATTGCGGTTGACCCGGAACAGGTTGTCGGGGTCGTACTCCGCCTTGACCCTCCGCAGCCGTTCGTAGTTGCCCCGGTACGAGCTCTCGATGCGGGAGTCATCTTCGTCGGTCGTCTGGAAGTTGATGTAATTGCCTCCGGTGGAGAACGGCCGGATCCGCTCCCACGAAGAGCGAACCCAGTGCTGGTACGCCTCCCCGTTCGGATCGGTCGCGGGCCAGGCTCCTGCCGCGCCAGTGACAAATGCGGCGTCTCGGTTGCCGACAGCTCCCTCGTCCTCGGCGTGCTCGTTCACGGCTCCGGCGATGTGGAACATCATCATCTGGGACATCGGTGACTCGATCCCCTCGGCATTGGCCAGGAATGCCCCGACGAAGTCGTCGTTCACCTCAGCGAGGAACTCCGTCTTCCAGTAGTAATGGGCGCCTTTGGGCTGGGTGGCGTCGAGCATCGACTGCTGCTCGACGTAGGTTTTGGGCATGATGAGGTCGGCGACCGGGTTGCCGAATGCCTTGAGTGGCGCCAGATCCACCTCCGCCTTCTCCACATCACCGGTATGGCATGCGACGATGGCCACGATTGGATTGCCATGCCAGACCTCGGGGATGAAAGGAGCCGGGGGCGCGAGACGCGTGGTGCAGACCAAGGTCAGCTCCCTGGGGGCGGTCGTGGTCATCTCCTGATAGATCGCGAGGACGTCTTCGGCGTGGTCCGCTGCGGGCCAAGCGATAAGACCCGCCACGATGTCGGGCCTGATGTCGTGAAGTCGGTAGGTGAACTCGGTGACGACTCCGTAGTTGCCCCCGCCGCCGCGGATCGCCCAGAAGAGGTCGGACTCGGATTCGCGGCTCGCAGTCCGAATCTGACCGTCGGCCGTGACTATCTCCACTTCGACCAGATCGTCCACGGTGAACCCGAACTGGCGGGATAGATACCCGAATCCACCGCCCAGGGTGAGGCCGGCGACTCCGGTCTGGGAGACGAAGCCAAGTGTGGTTGCGAGACCGTGTTCTTGCGTGGCCCGGTCTACATCGCCGAGCAGACAGCCGGGGCCAACATGAACCAATCGCTGGTCAGGATCGACGCGGACGTCTCGCATCAGCGACATGTCCAGCGTCACGCCTCCGTCAGCTAGGGCCAGACCCGAGATGTTGTGCCCGCCCCCCTTGATCGAGAGCAGCAAACGATGCTCAGCGGCCAGGTTGACGGCGAACGCGACCTCGTCGGAGTTCTCCGGCCGGATGACCAGGGCAGGCTCTTTGTCGATCAGCCCGTTCCAGATCAATGTGGCGTCGTCGTAGCCCGGGTCGCCCGGGCGAAGACGGCCCTTGTCCGGGATCGTTTCGAGGAGAGACAGGTCGATATCGACCTCATCGCCGTCGAGGGTTCGAAGGTTGAGTTTCTCGGTTGTCACGGAAAAGCCCTTTCCGCTGTCAACGGTACCGACAGCCGTTTGTGGCCGCACCAGCAGTGGTATGTGCTGGGTCGAGGAGGACTCGAAATGGCAACGAAAACACTGGAGAAGCTGAGCAAGAGCGAATTGTACGAGCGAGCCCAGGCAGCCGACGTTCCCGGGCGCTCCCAGATGGACAAGGACGAGCTGATCGAGGCTCTCGCCAACGGAGGGCGAGTGCCGAAGAGTCAGCCCTCGACATCGAAGCGCTCGATTTGGAACGGCGCCATCACTTTCGGGTTGATCACCATCCCGGTTGGTCTCTACACGGCCACTGAGGACAGGGATGTCTCCTTCCATCTGCTTTCCGGCAAGGACGAATCCCGCATCGAGTACAAGCGGGTCTCGAGCAAAACCGGTCGTGAAGTCGATTGGGACGACATCGTCAAGGGCTACGAGTACGAGAAAGGAAGGTACGTCGTGTTCACGTCCGAGGAGCTCGAGCAGATCGCCCCGGAGAGTGCCCGATCAATCGATGTCGTTCAATTCGTGGATGAATCCGAGGTGGATCCCATCTTCTTCGAGAAGTCCTACTACGTGGCCCCAACCGAGGTGGCTGTCAAGGCCTACGAGCTGTTCGTTCGCGCCCTCACCGAGTCTGGTCGCGTCGCTCTGGCCAAGGTGGCCATCAGGGAGAAGGAGCGACTCTGCATCCTCCGTGTCAGGGACGGAATGCTCGTTCTCGAAACGATGAAATGGCCGGACGAGATCCGGCAAGCAGAATTCGAGCAATTGGAGAAGAAGCCGCGGGTATCCGCCCAGGAATTGAAGATGGCCCGTCAGCTGATCGACCAACTGACCGGTGACTTCGACCCGAAGATCTTCGAGGACAGCTATCGCCGCCGGCTCGAGGAAGCGATCGAAGCCAAGATCGAGGGGAACGAGATCACGGTGAATCCTGTTGAGGCCCCGACGGAGAAGGTGGTCGATCTTCTCGAGGCGCTCAAGGCAAGCGTCGAAGAGTCCAAGACCAGGCGATCGGCCTGATCCACCGTTTGGCCCGGAGATCTGATCCTATGGGGTCAGATCTCCGCGCCAGAATGTATGAGGAATGAGCGTCGCCGAGCCCAACTTCGCAACGACTCCATACGAGGAGCGACGAATTGGGGAGCTGAGGCGCTGGAAGCAGCGAGCCAACCTCTTCCTGCTCGGAGCTTTCGTCGTCTTCTTAGTCAGTCATTTCTTCGGCGGCGAGGGTGGAGTGAATGGCTTCATCCGGGCCGCATCCGAGGCGGCACTGATCGGTGGGATCGCCGATTGGTTCGCCGTAACGGCCCTGTTTCGTCACCCGCTCGGGATCCCGATCCCGCACACCGCACTCATACCAAAGAGCAAAGACGAGATCGGACGGGGGCTGGCCGAGTTCGTTCAGCAGAACTTTCTCGACCCGGCCAATCTCGGAGAATGGCTGACCAATGCTGAGATCGCGGGCCGGTTGGCGAAATGGCTGGACTCACCCGAGCACGCGACTCTGGCGGCGCGTCGGACCATCGAGACCGGATCAACGATCGCCCAGTCTCTCGACGATGAACGTGTGGCATCCGTCATCACCCAGACCTCGCTCGACTGGCTGCGACAAACTCCGGTCACACCCATCATCTCCCTGGTGGTGGACGCCTGGCTGAAGGGTGGTCGTACCCGCGAGTCGGTGGAGGCCACGCTCCGGGGGCTCGACGTTGTCATCGTCGACAACCTCCCGTACTTCAGGGACAGCTTCGCCGAGGCCTCGCCGTGGTGGATGCCGGCTTGGGCCGGCGAGCTGGTCTTCGAGCGGATCATCGCGTCATTCCGAATCCTCGTGGACGAGGTGGCATCGGACCCGTCGCACCCGATCCGCGCCGACATCGAGATGATGATGTCGAAGATCGCCGACGACCTTCGTAACTCCGCAGATCTGGCGGATCGCATCGAGGAATCGAAGTTGCACATCCTCGACTCACCGGAATTGGCCACCGCCCTCCAGACCCAATGGCAGGTCATCCAGGAGAGTCTGGGCCGTGCCGCCTCCCGACCTGGCTCGGATCTCGAGAAGCGCCTTGCGGAGTTGATCCAGTGGTGGGCGCACCGCGTGCTCGAGGACGATGCCCTCCGAGCTCGTATCGACACGTGGATAGCCGATGCCGCCGAGCGACTCGCTCATCAGTGGGATGAAGAGGTCATCGGGATGATCGAGACAACTGTGGCCGGCTGGGATGCCACCGAGATCTCCCACCGTCTCGAGCTTCAGCTGGGGAGAGATCTCCAATTCGTGCGGATCAACGGAACGGTGGTCGGGGCACTGGTCGGGATCGCCATCCATGCCTTGCTGGTGCTGAGCGGCAACGTCTGAGGGGCTATCGAGGCTCGAGGCGAAGGGTGGTGCCCAGAGTTTCGGGGAGCAGCATGTTGTCGAGCGATCTGCCCCGATATTTCTCTCGCAACCCCGCGGAGGCGGCTTCGATGGATTCGGGATCTGTGGCCGGAACTGCATTGAACCGGATGCGTTCGTCATCGACCTCGAGTGTGACATCGGGATCCGCGATCGCCCTCCGGTACCAACGACCGGCTTCGCCCCGGA
>JBEVIF010000022.1:0-5667 GCA_040510795.1 Acidimicrobiia bacterium | reverse complement strand
AAGATCGTCGACCGGATCAAGGACATCATCATCACCTCGGGCGGGAAGAACGTCTCACCGTCCGAGATCGAGAATTCCCTCAAGGTCTCACCATTCGTCAAGGAGGCGATGGTGATCGGCGACGGTCGCAAGTATCTCTCCGCCCTGATCGCCATTGAATCCGACGTGGTTGGTGACTGGGCGACCAGACGGCAAATCCCCTACACGACCTACCGCGATCTGACCACGAAGCCACAGGTCATCGAGCTGATCCAGGGAGTCGTCAATGAGGCGAACGAGAAGACCTCACATGTCGAGAGCATCCAGAAGTTTCGCTTGATCCCCAAAGAGCTCGACCATGAGGACGGGGAGCTGACCGCTACTCAGAAGCTGAAACGGACCTCGATGACCTCGATGTTCGGTGGCTTGATCGAGGACATGTATCGGTCGTGATCACCGGTCTCGTCGTTCTGGCGCAGGCAACGGCGGATGGCAATGCCTTTGCACAGATGCTTGTCGGCGGGATCAGTTTCGGGGCCATCTACGCCCTTTTGGCCATGTGCTTCGTTATCATCTACAAGGCGACATCGGTGATCAATTTCGCTCACGGCGCTCTTACCGGGCTTGGAGCCTTCCTCGTTGTCGCCTTTGCCACCGTCCTCGACTTCCCTGGTCGTTTTCTCACATCCCTGCCCGAGTGGGCGCAGTGGACCGCCAACGTCCTGACCGCCTTCGCGGTCGCCGCATTGTTCGGGGTCCTCATCGAGCGCGTGTTCCTCAGGCCGATGGTGGGGGAAGCCCTGTTTGCCGTCGCCATCGTGACCCTCGGCATCGACATTGTCGTGAGGACCATCACCAACGACTTCATCGGGACCCAGCCCCGTCCGGTCGGCGCCCCTTGGGGGCTCAATGTCATCGATCTGGGGTGGGTGATAATCGCCTGGTCGGAGGTCATTCAGATCGTGGTGACCGTCGTCTTGTTGGTTGCCATTGCAATGTTCCTGCGGACCCGGACCGGGGTTGCGATGCGGGCGACGGCCTTCGATCAGGAGACGGCTCGCGCCCAGGGAGTGAACGTGGGCCGGGTGTTCTCGGTGGCCTGGGCGATCGGGGCTTTTCTCGCCGCCGTCGCTGGTCTGTTCTACTCGGTGTTTCCTCGCCGGGCCACCGGTGTCGATCAGGCCACGGCATTCATCGCCTTTCGCGCGTTTCCAGCCGTGATCATCGGTGGGCTCGACTCGATACCGGGGGCGGTGGTGGGTGGCTTCGCTGTCGGGATCGCCGAGTCGGCGGCCAACACCTATCTGGGATTCGAGTTCCTCGGCAACGGCTTCCCCGGGATCGTCGGCTACCTGCTGATGATGGTGGTGCTGCTCATCCGCCCCTACGGCCTGTTCGGGACCCCGGAGATAAGGCGAGTATGAAGGGCAGGCCCCTCCTCTATACGAGCTACGAGGCGGACCAAGGTCTGCTCAACACCACCTCCAAGAAGGTGATGCTCGGTCTCTTCCTGCTCGTTCTGGCGACGATTCCTTTCCAGGTCATCCCGGGGCTGACGTTCCTGGGCCAGGCCGACTGGCTCCGTCTGCTTTCCACCACCGCCATTTTCGCAATCGGGGCGCTCGGGCTGAACATCCTGACCGGTCTCGCCGGCCAGGTCTCACTCGGGCACGCCTTCTTCATGGGCGTTGGCGCATACACAGCGGTGTGGCTCGGGGGCCCGGAGGACGGACCGCTCCTCGGGCTCGGGCTCCCGATCTGGATCTGGCTCCCCGCGGCCGGGATCGTGGCCGCGCTGATCGGGGTCGCCGTGGGACCAACCGCGGTGCGGGTGCGTGGCCTCTATCTGGCCATCGTGACCCTGGGGCTCGTCTTCATCGGGGACTATCTGTTCCGGAACTGGGCATCACTCACCGGCGGGGCGCAGGTCGGCCGGGATTTCCCCCCGCTCGAGTTCCGGTGGTGGAAGGAGGAGGTCCCGGTGATCGACTTCACGACACCGAGCGTCTGGTTCGGGGTCGAAGTGTCGGGTATCGCCAAGACCTTCTTCCTCCTCGCCCTCCTTGCCGGGGTCTACACCCTCCTGGCCAAGAATCTGCAGCGAACAAGGGTTGGCCGGGCGTTCATGTCCATCCGGGATCGCGATATCGCCGCGGAGATCATGGGGGTGAACGAGTTTGCGTACAAGCTCCTCGCCTTTGGGATCTCGTCGTTCTATGCGGGGATCGCAGGCGCCTTGCTCGCCTCGTTCCTGACCCGCGTCATACCCGAGCAGTGGAATCTCTTTCTCTCGGTGCAGTTCATCGCGATCATCCTCATCGGAGGCGCGGGAACCGTCACCGGCGCCCTGCTCGGATCGGCGTTCGTCGTCCTCCTGCCCCGGATCGTGCAGAACTTCACCCTGTGGCTGCAATCGCTCGCCCTCGAAGGCGAAGGAATTCTCGGCGCCATCGCCAACGTGTTCATCGCGACATCGCAGACGGACTTCGGGTTGATCAACACCATGGCCGGTGTCGGTCCCGGGCTCTCCGTCGCCCAACTGAACCTCGTCCTATACGGTCTACTGATCATCGGGTTTCTCATCTTCGAGCCGCTCGGCTTGTTCGGGATCTGGCTCCGCATCCGCAACTATTGGAAGGGTTGGCCGTTCACCTATTGAGCGGTCACGAGAGGGCTCGTGCCCTCACAAGTAACAGAGGAGGAAGGAACGAATGAGAAGAAAGCCCCAGTGGCTGGCTCTGCTCTTGGTTCTCGGTCTGATTCTCGCCGCCTGTGGTGACGGCGGGGGTGGCGACACCACCACGACCGCGGCCGCAGAGGAGGAGCCCACGACCACCGCGGCCCCGGCAGAGGAGACCACCACGAGCGCGGCCGAAGAGGGCGCGGGCGAAGTGGCAACCGACGTCGGAGTCGACCTCGAGGCGCAAACCCTCACCATCGGGCTCCTGTCCGATCTGAGCGGCCCGTTCGCCCCGCTGGTCCAGGTCATCGTCGCCGGTCAGGAGATGTACTGGGCCGACGTCAACGCGAACGGTGGGATCGGCGGCCTGCAGGTGCAAATCGAGACCCGCGATACCGCGTATGACCCCGCCCAGCATGTCCAGCTCTACGAGGAGCTCAAGACGCAGGTGGTGGCCTTCGGCCATTCCACTGGTTCGCCGCAAACCATGGCCATCAACCCCCAACTCCAGGCCGACGGGATCCTGGCGATCCCCCTCACCTGGTACTCGGGTTGGTCCGACCCTGCGATCAACTCCAATCTCGTGCCGCACGGTGTGCCCTACTGCATCGAGGCCATGAACATGATCGAGTACCTGACACTCCAGGCCCCCGATGCGACCACGATCGCCATCGCATCGAGTCCCGGCGACTACGGCGAGGACTCGAACGCAGGCGCTGTATTGGCCGCGGAGGCCCTCGGGCTGGAGGTCGTATACAACGGCACCGGGTTGATCAACCAGGCGGACGAGGCCACGCTGACCGAGGTCGCGGGCGGGATCGCATCGTCAGGAGCCGAGCTGGTGTGGGTGACCACATCGCCGACTCCATTCGGGTCGATCTACGGTCAGGCCCTTGCCGCTGGATTCTCCGGAGCCCTGTGGTCCGGCGCCGGCCCGACGTGGAACCCGGCCCTGGTCGGACCGGATTCCCCGATCTCCGAGCCGCTGTCGAACGACTTCTACATCTCGGCGTACTACGCACCGTGGGCCGCCGAGTCCGAAGGCAACGCGGCGGTGCGCGACCTTGTGACCGCAGCGGGTGCGGATCCACTCGACTACTACGCCGAGGGCGTCATCGAGGCCACGATCCTGCATCAGGCGTTGCAGACCGCCTATGACGCCGGAGACTTGACCCAGGCCGGCGTGCTGGCCGCGGCCAAGGGTCTCGAGTCGGTCACGTTCGGCGGGCTCGCCCCCGACGAGACCTACGTCGGTGAGCCCAATGAGCGGGTGCAGCGGGCGCAGTTCATCTCGCGTCCCGATCCGGCGGGTTTGGCCGACGGCACGTCTACCGGGTCCCCGGGGGTGGAATCGAACTACACCTCCCCCACTGCCGAGGCGTTCGAGTTCAACGAGGCCTGTTTCAGCCACGGCTGAGCAGGTCGTGATGGGGGCCCCCGCTTGGGGCCACCATCACCCCTCGAGACCGGTGTCGTCGAATTGCTTGCCGTAGAAAATCTCGAAGTCGTCTACAACGACGTCGTCCTGGTTCTGCGCGGGATCTCCCTCGAGGTCCCAGACGGCAAGATCGTTGCGCTGCTTGGCACCAACGGCGCCGGCAAGACGACGACTCTTCGCGCCATCACCGGTCTTCTCGATATGCACGAGGGCGATGTGACCAAAGGTGAGATCACCTTCGACGGGGCCGACATCACCGACGAGGACCCGGCCGCCCGGGTGCGGCGGGGGATCAGCCAGGTGATGGAGGGGAGACGGGTTTTCGCCGAGATGACCGTGGATGACAATCTCCGCGCCGGCGCGTACTCGAATCGCGATGCCAACCTCGTGAAGGAAGCGCGTGAGCGGGTCATGACCCTCTTCCCGAAGCTGGCCGACCGGCGCAACGCCACGGCGGGCTATCTGTCCGGGGGCGAGCAACAGATGCTGGCTATCGGCCGGGCGCTGATGCAGGACCCGAAGCTCCTGATTCTCGACGAGCCTTCTCTGGGCCTGGCCCCGCTCCTCGTCCAGGAAGTCCGGGACATCATCGTCGAGATCAACTCGCAGGGGACCGCGGTCCTACTGATCGAGCAAAACGCCAACATGGCGCTCTCCATCGCCGACTACGGCTACATCATGGAGACCGGGAAGATGGTGATGGACGGCGACCCGGGCAAACTACTCAAGGACGAGGATGTCAAGGAGTTCTACCTGGGGCTGCACACCACGGGGGAGCAGAAGTCGTTCCGCGACGTGAAGCATTACAAGCGGCGCAAGAGGTGGCTGTCGTGAGCGGCAAGCTGCTGGAGCGTCGGGCGGAGCGTTCAGGGCCGAAGGACTATGACCATCTGCTCGACGTGACCGATATCCACCTGGCCTTCAAGGGGGTCAAGGCCATCGCCGGAGTGTCGTTCCACGTCGACGACGGCGAGTTGTTCGCCATCATCGGGCCCAACGGTGCAGGGAAGACGTCGCTGTTCAACGTGGTCAACCAGGTCTACGAGCCTCAGCAGGGAGACGTGCGGTGGAAGGGGGAGAGTCTCATGGGGCTCAAGCCCAACGAGACGGCCGAACGTGGCATCGCCCGGACATTTCAGAACATCGCTCTCTTTCCCCATATGACGGTCATCGAGAACCTGTTGACCGGACGTCATGTCCGCATGCGGAGCTCATGGCTGGCCGGGAGCGTCTGGCTGGGGAAGGCCAAGCGGGAGGAGATCGAGAACCGCGAAATCGTCGAGGACATCATCGACTTCCTCGAAATCGAGCAATGGCGGAAGTACCCGGTCGGCCTCCTGCCCTACGGGATCCAGAAGCGGGTCGAGCTGGGTCGGGCCCTGGCCATGGACCCCGAGCTGCTGATGCTCGACGAGCCCGTGGCCGGGATGAATCTGGAGGAGACCGAAGACATGGCGCGGTTCATCCTCGACGTCCAGGACGAGCTCGGCATCGCCATCATCCTCGTCGAGCACGACATGGGGTTGGTGATGGACATCGCCGACCGGATCCTCGTCGTGGACTTCGGCAA
>JBEVIF010000021.1:0-9932 GCA_040510795.1 Acidimicrobiia bacterium | reverse complement strand
CTTGCCCTCTTCGCCCTCCTGGTACCCGTCGTCGGGCTCAACGCCACCAACGCCGTGATCGCCCTCACCTCGTACACGCTGCTGATCATCATTCGCAACCTGGTGACGGGCATCGACAGTGTCCCCGAGGCGGTGCTGGAGGCTGCGGATGGCATGGGTTACACGAGACGGGCCAGGTTCTGGAAGATGGAGGTGCCTCTCGCCCTCCCCGTGATCATCGCCGGTCTTCGCATCGCCACGGTGACCACTGTCGGCCTCGTGACGGTGACCGCCGTTCTCGGCCTCGGTGGCTACGGGTATTTCATCCTGCGCGGGCTCAACACGTTCTTCTGGACACAGATCCTGGTCGGGGTCGTCCTCTCGGTGGTGCTGGCGACAGTCTTGGACATCGGGTTCCTCGTTCTGCAGAAAGCCCTCAGCCCTTGGGCACGGAGAGCTCGATGACGACGTGGGAGTCCGTCCAGGAGTTTCTCTTGGAGCCAACCACGTGGTCGGGGCCCGATTCGATCTGGGTCCGGCTCGGGGAGCACATATGGGTGTCAGTGGCAGCGGTGATCATCGCCGGGCTCCTGGTGCTGCCGTTGGCGGTTTGGCTCGGCCACATCCGTCGCGGCTCGGCCGTCGCCACAGCCGTCGTCAACATCGGGCGGGCCGTCCCATCATTCGGCATCCTGGCCATAGCCTTCCTCGTCCTCGTGCAGATGGGCGCAGGAGTCGGTGAGCCGTGGGCTGTGTTGGTGGCCCTCATCGCCCTGGCCGCACCGCCGATGTTCACCAACACGGTCGCCGGGATCCAGGCGGTCGAGCCCGCGACGATCGAGTCGGCTCGCGGCATGGGCTTGACGGAGCGCGAGGTGTTGACCGGGGTCGAACTGCCTCTTTCCGCGCCGCTGATGATGGAAGGTGTGAGAATCGCCTTCGTGCAGGTCATCGCTACCGCCACGCTCGGCGCCCTCGTCGCCTGGGGAGGGCTGGGCAGGTATATCGTCGACGGATTTGCCAGACAGGACATGGGACGGCTGATCGTCGGCGCGGTCCTGGTCGGCCTGCTTGCCATCGCAGCCGAGTTGGGACTGTCGGCAATGCAGAGAGGGACGACTCCGCCCGGGATCAGGCCGGACCGTTAACGGGAATCTGCAGAGACGCTCTGCGGTTTGGCAGGTTGGCCCTGGTGGAAAGACAGGGCCTGTTTCCAACCTAGAAGGAGATACCCATGCGGAAACCATTCCGCGCTCGCGCCGTTGGGGCGATCCTGGGTCTGGCCCTCGTGGCTGCGGCTTGTGGATCGGGTGACGGCGCCGAAGAGGGCACCCCGCCCGAAGGCGACCCGATCAGGGTTGCCTCGTTCAACTTCAACGAATCGGTGATCGTGGCGGAGATCTACGCCCAGGGCCTCGAGGCGAACGGCTACACAGTGGAGCGGCAGCTCAATCTGGGCAATCGCGAGGTGGTCAAACCGGCCCTGGAGGGCGGCGAGATCGATCTCGTTCCCGAGTACACCGGATCCTTGGGCGGCTTCCTCGAGGTTGAGCAGTCGTCCGAACAGGACACGATGTGGGAGTCCGCACGAGCTGCGTTCGAGGAGTTGGGAGTGACCCTGCTCGCCTACAGCCCCGCCCAGGACAAGAACGCCTATGTCGTGACAGGCGAGACTGCCGAGGAATTCAGCCTGGCGAGTGTCTCCGACCTCCAGCCCGTTGCCGGCGAGCTGATCTTCGGAGGACCGCCGGAGTGCCCGGAACGCCCGCTCTGCCTCCCGGGACTCGAGGAGGTCTACGGCCTGGAATTCGCCGAGTTCGTCCCGCTCGATGCTGGAGGTCCAATCACGGTGGCTGCCCTGGAAGGCGGGGAGATCGACGTCGGCCTGCTCTTCACGACCTCGGGCGTCATCGCCGCCAACGAGTGGGTCTCACTCGATGACGACATGGGCCTGAACCCGGCCGAGAACATCGTGCCGGCTATTCGCACCGAAGTTGTCGAGGCCTACGGCGACGACCTGGTCGCACTGCTCGACTCCTATTCGGAGGCCCTGACTACCGAGGACCTCACTGCGATGAACGCACGCGCCGACCTCGATCAGGAGGACCCGGCGTTGATCGCCGAGGAGTGGCTCACCACCAACGGGTTCCTCGAGTAGATCTGTCACAGGCGTCTCGTACCTTCATCAACAGGAGGTACGAGATGCTGATCGATTGCGAGCAATGCGCGATGCAGGGAACGAGCGCCTGCGACGACTGTGTCGTCACCTTTCTCCTGTCGGACGGCCCGGTGGACCTCGACGAGTCTGAGGTCAACGCACTGGCCAATCTGGCTGGGGAAGGATTGGTCCCCCGTCTTCGCCTGGTCCCCACGGAGAGACAAGCGGGGTGAGGCCGGTTCGATACTGAGGGCCAATTACCCTCGCCCCGGCATGGTCAAGTTCTATTCGATCGCTCTCGCCCTGGGTGTGATCGGTCTGGTCGTAGTGATTCTCGGGGGAGCGTTCGCCGAGAACGTGAACCGCGAGGAGCGTGACCCGGGTCGGCGGATCGGACGCGGGGGCAGGGCGGCAATCGGGGCCTTGGTCGGATTCGGCATGGCCGGTCTCTCGGCCGAGTTCTCCACATTGGATCTGACCTGGCAGGTCGCCCTGCTCATCGCCGTCGTCGGGGCGGCGGCCGGGGCTCTTTGGGCGTGGTACGCCTCACGCAACGACGCTGGGTCCGATGCTGGTTCTGTCTGATATCCATTTCGCAACGGAGCCACTGCGGCGTGTCGTGGCCACAGGGGAGACATTGCTCATACTCGGCGACCTGGTGAATCTCACCGACTACCGGACCGGAGAGGGAGCAGTCGCTGACGTTTTGGGCATGGAGTTTGCACGGGCATCGGCAGCAGCACGTGGGGCAGGCGACTATCAGCAGATGCGAGGTCTCTGGCTGGACACCGTTGGCGACCGCATCGATGAGATCCGGGCCGCCATCGGTGAGGCGATCGACGCACAGTACGCCAGTGTTTCTGAGGCCCTCGAGGGTGGGCATGGATATGTGATTCACGGGAATGTCGATCGCCCCGGGTCGTTGGAGCGGGCACTTCCACCAGGCTACGAGTACGTGCACGGGCAGACGAGGGACATTCAGGGGCTCCGCTTTGGCTTCGTGGGGGGTGGGGCGGCTACTCCGCTTCAGGCCGAAGGGGAGGTCTCAGACGAGGAGATGAGCCGACTGCTCGACATCGTCGGTGAGGTGGACGTTCTCTGCACCCATGTCGCACCGGCCCTCGATCCCTTGCAGACCGATGTCGTGACCGGACGGGCCGAACGCGGCTCGGCGCCCCTCCTCGACTACATCCGTGCCACACCTCCCCGGCTGCACCTGTTCGGCGATGTTCACCAACCTCAGGCGAGCAGGTGGCGGGTTGGGCCAACACGCTGTCGAAATGTGGGCTATTTCCGGGCCACCGAACGGGCCATGCCCCTGTATCCGGTCGATCTCCGATAGGCCGCGGGCTGGCTAACCTCGGATCTCCCACCCATGACCGAAGGAACTTTCCAGACTCTCGAAATCGACGCTCCAGCCGAAGCCCTCTATGACGTGGCGGCGGACATCGCCTCGTATCCCGAATGGGCAACCGGTGTCAAAGAGGTGGAAGTCCTGGAGCGCACCTCCGATGGTCTCGTGGCAAGGGCGCGCTTCGTCGTCGCGGGCATGGTCAAGGAGATCGAATACGTCCTTCGATATACGCACGATCGACCCAATGTGCTGAGTTGGGTGGCTGACGAAGACTCGAAGGACGTGCGGATGCTCGAGGGGTCGTACACCTTCACCGCTATGGACGGGGCCACCGAAGTTGTCTACGCACTTACTGTGGAGCCGAACTTCAAAATGCCCGGCTTTCTCCGCAGACAGGCGGAGAACCAGATCGTCACTACAGCTCTCCGTGGGCTGCGCAAGAGGGTCACGGGCACGGTCTGAGCATGAGGATCGTCCTGGTCACGGGCAAGGGAGGGGTGGGCAAGACCACCGTTGCCGCCTGCACGGCGCTGAGAGCAGCCGACTCCGGTCATCGGACATTGATCACATCCACCGACCCGGCCCATTCGCTCGCCGATGCCCTTGCCGTGAGCTTGGGATCCGACCCGGGTGAGGTCGTGTCCAATCTCGATGGCCAACAGATCGACACACAGCGCCAGCTAGACCGCTACTGGGGCTCGATCCGCCGTCAGTTGATGGATGTGCTCGATTGGGGCGGAGCCGGCGGCATCGAGGCTGAGGAGTTCCTCGTCTTCCCCGGCATGGACGAGCTCTTCGCCCTTCTCGAGGTGAACCGTCACGCCCGCTCCGGGCAATACGACGTGATCGTGGTCGACTGCGCCCCGACCGCCGAGACCCTCCGTCTGCTCTCTCTCCCCGAGGTCCTGAGCTGGTACTTCGAGAAAGTCCTTCCCACCGAGCGACGGTTGATGAAGGCGGCCAGACCGATCCTGAGTCGGCTCACCGACCTTCCGCTACCCCAGGACGAGGTGTTCACTACAGCCCAGACGGTCTTCGAGTCGATCGAGGGGGTCAAGGAATTGATGTCGGACCCGGCCGTCACATCGGCCCGGCTTGTGGTGAACCCGGAGAAGATGGTGATCGACGAGGCGCGGCGCACATACAGCTATCTCGGATTGTTCGGATACGGCGTTGACGGTGTGATCGTCAACCGGGTCCTGCCCCAGGAGGTCGCCGATCCTTACTTCGAGCGCTGGCGGGCCATTCAGAAGGGTCATCTCGACACAGTGGATGACGCCTTTGCCGAAGTGCCCCGCCTGCATCTCAGGTTGTTCGACGATGAGATGGTCGGCGTGGATCGATTGCGATTCATGGCCGGAGAGCTTTACGGGGAGCGCGACCCGATTGCCGATTTCAAAGCCACCCACCCGTTCCGGATCATCGAGGCGGATGGCGGGCTGGCCATGGAGATGGACATACCATTCGTCGAGAAGACTGATCTCGACGTGTATCGCCACGGCCACGAGCTGTACATCCAGGTCGGTCCCTACCGGCGGTCATTCATCCTGCCCGATGCCCTTCATCGCAGGGAAGTCACCCGGGCCCGTCTCGATGAGGGCACCCTCACCATTTCGTTCGCCGATCCGGACGCCAGATCATGAGAGAGCAATCGGACACCATGCAGGCGCTTGGCCGGGCCGGAAGGCGCGCGGGGTACCACCTGATCCAGGCGGTGATCGAAGGGCTCAAGGCCGTCGAGGCAGTTTTCGAAGAAGTAAGCAAGATCGGGGACAAGCAGGACGCCACGACCGAGGAGCCTCCACGAACCAGGATCGATATCGAATGACCGAAGAACCCAATCGATTCAGACCCGACGAATTGATCCCCCCAGAAGGGGGGGCTTCGATGCAGGCCAGTCTCCTGGCCAGGGACGCTGTGCTCATGCTGCCGAACCTGATCAAGCTGGTGGGCCGGCTTCTGAAGGATCCGCGGGTGCCCCGCCGCTCCAAGGTCGCCCTCGGGCTGGCTGCGGCCTACGTGGCCAGCCCGATAGATCTCGTCCCCGAGTTCATCCCCGTGATCGGCTGGGCCGACGATGTGCTCGTCATATTGTTCGCCATCGACTCGCTGATCGAGCGCTCGGGACCCGATGTCGTGGCGGAACACTGGGACGGCCCGGGAGACCTGCTCGCGATGATCCGCGACGTGACCGGGGTCGCCCGGAGTCTCGTCCCCAAGCGTCTGACTCAAACTCTGGATCGCATCTTCGGGTAAGCATCTATCTCTTGACCCGACCCCCCGGTCGGCGGACATTGAATCGGGGTTTTTCTCGTCCTGAGCTACTTTGACCTGTCTCATGTTCGACTTCAGACGGATCGGATCGCTACCTCCTTATGCCTTTGCCGAGGTCAATCGACGGAAGGTCGCGGCCCGTCTCGCCGGGGTGGACGTCATCGATCTCGGGTTCGGCAACCCTGACATCCCATCTCCCGAAATTGCGGTGGACGCTCTCGTCGAGGCGGCCAGACTGCCGGCCAATCACCGCTATTCCGCCTCTCGCGGCATCGATGATCTGAGAGCAGCACTGGCCGGGCGCTATCGCCGCCGCTTCGGGGTGGAGCTCGACCCGGAAACCGAGGTGATCTCGACGATCGGCTCCAAGGAAGGTCTGTCCCACCTGATGTGGGTCCTTCTCCAACCCGGGGATGCAGCGATCGTTCCCGATCCCTCCTATCCGATCCACATCTACGCCCCGGTGATAGCCGGGGCGGAGGTGCGAACCGCCCCGATCGGCTCCGAGGCCGATTACTTCGATGTGGTCCATCGGATGTTTCACGACTCGTGGCCCCGGCCGAGGGTGATCATCGTCAGCTTCCCCCACAACCCCACTGCCGCCACTGTCGATCTCGGGTTCTTCGAGCGACTCGTCGATCTTGCCCGGGAGAACGAAGTCGTCCTCGTCCACGACTTCGCCTATGCCGACATCGGCTTCGACGGCTATCGACCTCCGTCCTTGCTCGAGGTTCCGGGAGCGAAGGAAGTCGCTGTCGAGATCTACTCGTTGACCAAGGGCCATTCGATGGCAGGCTGGCGGGTCGGATTCATGGCTGGGAACAGGGATGTGGTCGCGGCCCTGGCCAAGCTGAAGAGCTATCTCGACTACGGGACTTTCCAACCGATCCAGATCGCCGCCGCCGTCGCCTTGAACGAGGGCGATGACTTCGTCGACAACGTGAACGTCGTGTACCAGGACCGCCGGGACATCCTGGTCGACGGTCTAGCCGACCTTGGCTGGAAGATGGATCGCCCGCGAGGGACCATGTTCGTCTGGGCTCCCATTCCGGGCCCCTACGAGGACCTCTCCTCGGCCGAGTTCTCGATCCACCTCCTCGAGGCCGCAGGGGTTGCTATCAGCCCCGGGGTCGGCTTCGGCCCGAGCGGTGAGGGCTTCGTTCGGTTCGCCCTGGTCGAGGAGGGTCACCGGATCGAGCAGGCCGTGGCCCGGATCGGGCACGCGCTCGACCGTCTGTAGCCTGGTCGTATGCCATTTCCGGACGGCACCGCCGACTTCCGCTCCGACACCGTGACCCGTCCCACGCCAGAGATGATCCAAGCCATGGCGTCGGCGCCGGTTGGTGACGACGTCTACTCGGATGATCCCACGGTCAATTTGCTCGAAGAGGAGTCGGCAGCGGTAACGGGCAAGGAGGCCGCGATCTACGTGCCGACCGGGACGATGGGGAACCAGCTTTCCATCATGGCCCAGACGAACCCGGGCGAAGAGGTGCTCGCCCATGAGGGGAGTCACGTGCGCAGCATCGAGGCCGGTGCTCCCCAGGCTCTCTCTGGTGTCGGCTTTCGCACGGTGAGCGGAGACGGGGGCCGAATCGAGCCCGAGGACGTGGAGCGGGCGATGTCTATGTGCGGTTTCTTCCCCAGAATCGGCCTGATGGTGTGGGAGAACACCCACAATCTCTCTGGAGGCCGGGTGATACCTCTCGATGTGATGGAGAAGACCTCCGGAGTGGCCAGGGCGCATGGGCTCAAGATCCACGTCGACGGCGCCAGGATCTTCAATGCCGTCGCCGCCAGCGGTGTGCCCGTCGATCGGTATGCCGCGGTGTCGGACACCATCCAGTTCTGCTTCTCGAAGGGGCTGGGGGCGCCAGTCGGGTCCATCGTCTGTGGCCCGGCCGATCTGATCTCCGAAATCCGGTATCTCCGCAAGCGACTCGGCGGCGGGATGCGTCAGGCCGGTGTGATCGCCGCCGCGGCGCGGGTTGCCCTGGCCGGTCGTGATCGGCTCGTCGAGGACCACGCGCTGGCGCGTGTGCTGGGCGACGCAATTGCCGAGAAGTTCCCCAATGCGGTCGACCCCTCCCTGGTAGAGACCAACATGGTCAGGGTCCAGTTCGCCGCCCTCGGCATCGAATGGCCGGAGATGAAGGCGCGTCTGGACGGCGCTCGGATCAAGGTCAACCCCCCACTCGGTGGCGGCTGGCGCATCGTCACCCATCGCGATGTCGATGCCTCGGATGCGGACCGTCTGCTCTCGACCCTGCCGTAACGAGGGAGGGCCGACCCGAGTCGGATACGGGTGAGTGTCGGAATCCTGTTCCCGGGTCAGGGAAGTCAGACCGTGGGAATGGGGGCGGACCTCTTCGATGCGAGAGAGGACCTGCTGGGCGACCGCGCCGACGAGATTCTCGGTTTCTCCCTGCGAACCCTATGCCTGGAGGGACCCGAGGACGAGCTGACTCGCACCCAACACGCCCAGCCGGCGCTCTTCGCCCTGTCTTATGCCTTGTGGGAGTTGGTCGTCGCAGAGAACCATCTGACCCCTGGCGGGGCGGCCGGGCATTCATTGGGGGAGTACACCGCCCTCGCCGCGGCCGGGGTCTTCGACTTCGACACCGCCCTCGGTCTGGTGGCGTTGAGGGGCCGGGCAATGGCCAGCGCCGCCAATCGGGAGAGCTCCGGCATGGCGGTGTTGATCGGCGCCGACCGGGAGCAAGCATCGGAGGTGGCGCAGGCCCGCCGTGACTTGGGCGGCCGGCTCGAAGTGGCCAATGTGAATGCCCCGGGTCAGGTCGTCGTGGCAGGGGGAAATGACGACCTCGAGTGGCTGGGCGAGAACGGGTCGCGGCTCGGGATCCGGAGAGTGGTGCCGCTCAAGGTGGCTGGGGCGTTTCACAGCCAGTTCATGGCTCCGGCGCGGGAAGAGCTGATGACCGCTCTCGGGTCGGTCGAGATGTCCGATCCGTGGTTTCCGGTCTGGTCCAACACGACTGCCAGACCACATCAGACCGGCGAGATCGGCGATCTCCTTGCTCGTCAGATGGTCGAGCCCGTCCTCTTCTCCGACTCCCTTCTGGACATGTCGGCCGCCGGCATCGACACGTTCATCCATGTCGGCCCCGGCGATGTGACTGCAGGTCTAGCCCGCAGGACGATCGAGGGCGCCGCAGTGCACACGATCTCCCGAATCGACGACGTCCGGACCGCGTTGGATGCCGTCGTTACGATGGGCGAACACTGAGGAGACTGGTATGAGAAACGCCGAGATAACAGGCTGGGGCATGTGCATGCCTCCCAACGTGCTCAGCAATCACGATCTCGAGCAGCTCGTCGACACCTCGGACGAATGGATAACCACGAGGACCGGTATCAAGGAACGCCGGATCAGCCACGTCGAGGCGTCGGAGCTCGCTGCCGTGGCCGGTCTACGGGCGCTGGCCGCAGCCGGCAAGACCGTGAACGATCTCGACCTGCTCCTCGTGGCAACCTGCTCGGGCGACTCGATCATTCCCTCCACGGCGTCGGTCGTGCAGAAGCACATGGGAGCCTGGAACTCCGCGGCCCTCGACCTCAACGCCGCTTGCTCCGGGTTTGTCTACGGCCTTGTGGTCGGCACCAACATGATCCGTGGGGGGACCAACAACACGGTCCTCCTCGTCGGAACGGAGAAGCTCCACTTCGTCACCGACTTCACCGACCGGACCACATGTGTGCTGTTCGGCGATGGGGCCGGAGCGGTCGTGCTCGAGCCGACCGATGAGCCGGTCGGGCTTCTCTCCTCGGAACTGGGCATGGACGGATCCGTTGGCCACATCCTCGCCGTGCCCAGAGACGGCAGCTCGGGTGACCCTGGGCCAATCGATCCCCGGGAGTCGGCGATCGGCATGGAAGGGCCTGAAATCTTTCGGCGTGCGGTCACCACAATGGGGGACTCGGCCGCCCGTGCCATCAAGGATGCCGGTCTGTCCCTGGATGATGTCGACCTGGTCATCCCGCATCAAGCCAACACCAGGATCATCGACGCCACTGCCCGCCGTCTCGGCATCGATGAGAGCAAGGTGTTCGTCAATATCGAGTCCTATGGCAACACGTCAGCCGCCACGATCCCTGTTGCTCTCACCGAGGCCCTGGAGCAGGGACGAGTCAAGCCCGGAGACAACA
>JBEVIF010000020.1:0-5082 GCA_040510795.1 Acidimicrobiia bacterium | reverse complement strand
CCACCCTGGAGACATTCTGACGAAGTACAAGGTCGTGGTGAGTGATCAGGTGTTCCCCTCGGTCGACGTGGAGAGGGAGCTTCTGGCCGAGATCGACGCTGAGCTCACGGTTGCGTCCGGGGATGTGGAGTCGGTCTTGGCCACGGCAGCCGACGCCGACGCCATCCTCAATACCTACTTGCCCTGGACCGCCGACTCGATCACACGCCTCGAGAAGTGCCGGATCATCGCCCGATACGGGATCGGGTTCGACAACGTCGACCTGAAAGCCGCCGCCGACGCCGGGATCGTGGTCACCAACGTTCCCGACTACTCCGTGGAAGAGGTCGCCACCCACGCCCTTGCCCTGATCCTGGCCTCGTTGCGCAAGGTGGGAATCGCCAACGATTCGGTTCGGTCAGGGACGTGGAGCATCGACAACTTTCGCCCAATCCGCCGTCTCTCAACTCTGACGGTCGGTCTCGTCGGCTACGGGCGGATCGCCCGACGCATCGCCGCCCCACTGGAAGCACTCGGGGCAAACATCATCGCCCACGACCCCTACCTCCAGCCCGGTCCGGACTTCCCGCCCCTCCTCGAGCTCGACACGGTGCTCGGGCGGGCCGACATCATCTCGCTCCATCTCCCTCTCACCGACGAGACACGAGGGATCATCGGTGACGCCGCCCTGGCCAGGATGAAGCCGACGGCCATCTTGATCAATACTTCACGCGGGCCTTTGGTCGATCTCGATGCCCTCGCCATCGCTCTGAGTGAGGGAACCATCGGCGCGGCGGGTCTGGATGTCTTCGACGTGGAGCCACTCGACGCATCGCGCATCGACGGCGTCCCCAACCTCATCGTCACCCCGCACATGGCCTACTACTCCGAGGAGGCCCTCGCCGAGTCGCAGCGAAAAGCGGCAACGCAAGTGATCAAGGTTCTGACCGGCGAAAAGCCCGATTATCAGGTCAACTGATGGAAGCCCGGCCGGACATCGTCGAAGAGGGCATTTTCGACACCAGCGACTTCGCCGACGAGCTCGAGTCGGCGCCTGGCAACTTCGAGGTGGGTACCACGATGTGGTTCGAGAACGACCGGATCAGGGTCTGGGAGATCCGCCTCCAACCCGGGGAGCGCGGGGCATTCCACTCCCACGTCGCCAATTACTTCTGGACTGTGGTGGAGGGAAGCAGGGGCCTGCAGCGATTCGCAGACGGCACGTTCGTGGTGCGCGACTACCTGGTCGGCGAGACCAAGTACCTCGAGCACACGCCTGAGACCGCCCTCATCCACGACCTGGAGAATGTCGGCAGCTCCCCACTGCGGTTCGTGACCGTCGAGTTGCTGGGCTGAACGTCCGATGGGCTGGCTTGCGACCACCCTGGCCCGGCGCCCCCTGCTCACCGCTGTCATCTACACCGGGACCTGTCTGCTTCCGCTGGCCCTGGTCAGCGCCCAGATCCTCCAGTTGGAGGAGGAGATCGGATTTCGGGTTGGCCAGCTCGGCCTCGCCACCGCCGCCTACTTCGGCGCAGCCGCCCTCGGCGCCAACCCGGCCGGGCGGGTTGTGGCCCGACTCGGCCCGGGGCGGAGCCTTCGCATCGGGGCCCTCCTCACATTGGCCGCCTGTGTCATCGCCGGGACCGCAGTCATCTGGTGGGTGATACCCCTCGCCACAGCCGTCGGTGGCATGGGCAACGGGCTGACGCAGGTCGCCTCGAACCTGGCCATCTTCGACGGGGTGGCCAGAGAGCGTCAGGGCGTCGGGTTCGGAGCCAAGCAGGCGGCGGTGCCGCTGGCGAGTGTCCTGGCAGGCATCTCGCTCCCCGTCATCGGCCTGGTCTTTGGGTGGCGGTGGGCGTTCGTGCTGGCAGGATTGATCGCACTCACCCTGGCCGTATCGGCTCCCCACCTCGACATGGCCCGGGCCGCGGCGAGAAACGAAGGGCCTATCGGCCGGCCACCGAGGTCGCTCGTCTTCCTCGCCATCGGCGGCATCGCCGGTGCGATGGGCGGCAATGGGCTCTCACTGTTCGTGGTCCCATCGGCGGTGGACATCGGGATCGATGAGGCAGCGGCGGGAGCGGTGCTGGCCGGCTGTTCCCTGCTGGTGGTCCTGGTGCGCCTGGGAGCCGGGTGGCTGGTGGACCGCAATGAGAGCATCGGGTTCACTGAGATGGCCTGGATGACGGCAGCGGGGGCGATCGGAGCTTTCGTCCTCTTCATCTCCTCTACCCCTGGCCCTTATCTGGTGGCTATGCCGATCGCCCTGCTCGGGGCATGGGGTTGGCCGGGCATCATCTTCTTCACGGTGGTCCACAGCTATCCCCTTCTGCCAGCCCGGGCGTCGGGGGTGGTGCTCTCGGGAAACCTGACGGGGACAGTGATCGGCCCGCTGGTCGTCGGGTGGCTGGCCGGACGCGGCAACTACCCAGGTGCGTGGCTATTCGTCACCGTGATGTGCCTCATCGCGTGCCTGGCCTTCGTCGCCAGCCGCCGGTTGCGCAGCCGCGCCGAGCTCAGCTTGTGATCACGCTGAGCAGGCTGGGCTAATCGAGTTCGGCCAGTCCTGCGGCGGCGAGGGCGTCGGCGACCGCCTGCATCGACTCCGGCGAATCCTCTGAGACTTCGATCAACGGTCGCGCGTCGATGCACATGGCCTCGTGAGCGGCGGCGGCATCGCACATGGCACCCGCGAGGAGGTCGAAGATGAGGGTCCCGCCAGTGGTGGCGAAGTCCGGTGGCATCCCCTCGTTGTCCTCCGGGTACAAAACGAAGGGGTTGGCCCCATTGACCAGCCGGATAGCGGTGGGATTCCCCTCTCGCAAGGTCTCGATCTCGTTCAGGATCTGGTCGAAGTTGGTACTCCAGGTCTCACCCAAAGCGGGCCATGAGTCTCCGAAGGCGACATAACTCAGGGTGGAGCTCGCCGTAGTCGTGGACACATTCGTCGACGTCGTGGTGTTGGCCACCGGCAGGGTCGACGTCGAATCGGTCACACCGGAGGTTGACTCGGACGACGACACACCACATGCCACAACGGTGACCAACACGAACAGAAGCCCAGCCCGTCGCCTGCGCACCCAGTTCCTCCCTCAGATGCCAGCCGACTGTAATCGCCGGTCAGCTGGTGATGACGCTGAGCAGGCTGGGCTGGCTCTCGTCGATGGGTAGGGGCAACTCGACGACCTGACCGGTTTCCACCGAAAGGTCCGCCGCCAGATAGACCTCCATCGTGAGACGGGCCAGCCGCGGCTCGACCATCACCGGCCGGTCATAGGCAACGGCCTCGAAGAAGTGGATCGTCTCTCGCTCCATCGGGCCGGCGTATACATGGTCCACGTACTCGCCGGGCATGGTGGAGAGAGGGAACTGGACCCCATCCTTGATCGTGTTCAGGACGATGTCCTTGTGGCTGGCGTCCATGATCAGGGCGCCCTCGGTGCCGAGGAACTCGATCCAGGTCGTCGAGAAGTTGGGATAGCCAGGAGGCAGGGACCATCCGGCGCTGATGGTCACGGTGACCCGGTCGTCCATGGTGATGACGATGACCTGGGTGTCCGGAACTCCTTGATCCTGCCGAGCCCCCCACGCCACCTGGGAGTAGACGCGGACCGGCCGGCGAGGCTCGAGGCACCACAGCGAGAAGTCGATGTCGTGTGTTGCCTCCATCGCAGCCGGGGAGAGCTTGGTACGAGAGCCGATCTTCGCCCCGAGCGAGCGTGTGATGTGACGGCTCACCAACACGCTCACGGGATCGCCCAACGTGCCGTCGTTCAGACTTCGCTTGACCAGGGCCTGCTTGGCGTTGAATCGCTGCGAGTAGCCAATGGTGAACTTGAGGTTCTTGGCCTCGGCGATGTTGATCAACTCGTCGGCCTCCTCGAGCGCGATCGAAATCGGCTTCTCCAAGAGAACGTGCTTGCCCGCCTCCAGCGCCGCCTTGGCCATCGGGTGGTGGAGTGTCTCGGGGGTGGCCGAGATGATCAGCGCGTGGATCCCGGAGTCAGCGACGAGCTCCTCCCAGTTGGTCGTGGCGGTGACGGCACCGGTCTGGGCCGCGACGTCGGCAAGCCGCTCCTCCCTGATCTCGGCGAGGTGGAGCGACCCGACCAGAGCGCTGTTCGCGGCAGCGACTGCCCTGATCTCGCCGCACCATCCGGTGCCGATGATCCCGACGCTGAGCGGTTCCATGTTCGGTCCTTTCAGATGAGTGCTTCGGGGGAGATAGGCAGGTCGACCGGGTGCCCTGTCCGGGCCGAGTGGTCCATCGCCATGGTAAGGATCAGGTTTCGGTGCCCGTCCTGAGCGGTGGCATGAGGAGTGGCGATGCCCGTGGAGAGACGGTTGAACCACGTCATCGTCTCTTCGCGCATCGGACCCCACAACAGCCCATCGGAGACATCTCCGGGTGGGTAGCTGCCGAGGAAATCCACATATCGATGCGAGTCGGGCTCGTATCCCTTGGACGTGTAGCCCGCCGGCTGAGGGATCTGCGTCGCCAACACCACATCGCGATGTGTGTCCTCGATGTCGATCACTCCTTGGGTCCCGACGATCCCGATCTCGAGACCGTAGACGGCACCAGGCCAAACCGTGGGCAGCGCCCAGCTGATGTTCATGCTCCAGATGACGCCGTCGTCCATGGTGAATAGACCGAAAGTGGCGTCCTTGGTCCCCATCTCCCCGAGAGTGGCGTCGACGGACCGGGCGTAAACCTCCACAGGCTCGCGGGGCTCCATCAGCCACATGCACATGTCGAGACTGTGGGTCCCGGAGACCACCATCGGGGTCAGGTTGGAGCGCTCATTCGTCTTGCGGAGCGTGGCATCGGGGACCATCCGGTTCATGAAAGCCCGGGTGACGACGCTGGTCACCTCACCGATCTGACCGTCCCGCAGACGCTGCTTCACGGTTTGGAAGCGGCGGCGAAACCGTTGGGTGTAACCCATGACCGCATCGATCCCCGCTGCCTCGATGGCCTCGAGCACTCGGGCCGAATCGACCGGGTCGGTGGCCAGGGGCTTTTCGATGAAGAGCGGCTTGCCCAACTCGACGGCGGAGAGGATCGGCGTCACGTGCTCGTTCTCGGCCGTGGCG
>JBEVIF010000019.1:0-8233 GCA_040510795.1 Acidimicrobiia bacterium | reverse complement strand
TAAAGAAGGAGGAAGACCGCGGCCCCGACCAGGAGGATGCCGACGACCATCATGCCGAGGTCCCTGTAGAAGGAACTGCTGTTGTCGGCGGCATGACGGCCGCGGTTCACGATGCCGCCTCCACAGAATCAGGTTCGCTCTCGATCATGGCAGTGACCCGGGCCACGGTGAGCGGATCGAATCGCGATGCCCCGGGTAGGGACACGATCCTGATCAAGTGCTCGTAGTAGGCGGAGGCGGGCAGACCGAGACGCAGCTCGATGGCCTGATCCTTCGGACCGGGTTCCAGCCACCAGCCACGCTCGAACTCGAGGATGGATCGATCCTCAGCACTCAGCATGTTGGTGAGGGTATTTGTGGACCCGTGATTAGTTGAGGATTTGGCTCGCTGGCCACGGCCGGATCGGATCAGCGTGGCGTTGGCGAACGATCGAGATTGGCCGAAGCGTACGAACCGATACGTGTTGCCCTACGTATTACAACGTACCCGTCTCGAAGGGAGACCGTAGATGAAACGTTTGGCAGCACTGCTTCTGTTGGTGGGTGTCATGATGCTCGCCATGGCTCCGATCGCATCGGCGCATGTGCACGGCTTCACCCCGCTCGGGTGTCTTACGAGCGATAACCCGAACTCGGGTGCCTTTGTTGGTTTCGTAATGGCCAGCGATGCGGCGGCTCCCCTGAACGGACCAACTGGAATCATTCCCCGGAACGCCAGTGGCGAGCTGCCCAGTGGCGGGCTGGGCGCTGATAACGCCTGCAAATGACCAAAACCTGCCGGCATACTGAACAACCAACATGAAGTAGAGGGCCGGGGTTTCACACCCCGGCCCTCTACCGTCCTCGGCCAGTTCTCTCGCCCGGCCTACGTCGCCAATGTTCCGGAGCCGGGTACCGGAATCGAACCGATGACCTGCTGTTTACAAGACAGCTGCTCTACCGACTGAGCTAACCCGGCGGAAGGTCGGATTGTAGGGAGGGGTCGGATTCTGCCCGCACCCGCATGATCTCGAAACAGGCGAGGGCGGCCGACACCGATGCGTTGAGGCTCTCGAAGTTTGCGGCCATGGGAATCGAGACCAGCACATCGCACCGCTTCGCAGAGAGCACGCTGAGACCCGTTCCCTCGGCTCCGACCACCACCGCCACTGGCTCGGTCAAGAGTTCCAACCCGAGCAACGAGGTGGCAGACCCGGCCTCCAACCCGACGATCCAGACGCCCCCATCCTTGAGACGGCTCAGCGCCTCGGGTATCGAGCCCACCACCGCCACCGGGAGGGTCTCCAGGGCGCCGGCCGCCGCCTTGAAGGCAGTGGCCGACAAGGGGGCCGCCCGTCTCGAAGAGACCACCATGCCCGTCATGCCCGAGGCGAGGGCGCTGCGAGCGATGGCGCCAACATTGTGCGGGTCCTCGACGTGGTCGAGAACGACGACGGCGGCCTCTGGGACTCCCAATTCGTCGATGGGAACCGGCATGATCGGGGCACAATCGGCGACAACGCCCTGTGGCGCCTCGCTTTCCGCCATCGGCCGCACGTCACGGACCAACGCGGTCTTCTCGCTGCCTACAACACCGACGATTTCGGCGATCTCGGACCGGCCGAGTCTCTTCTCCTCCACCCAGAGCTTGCGGATCCGTCCGCGCTGAGCGGCGGCGGCAACCGAATGGATGCCCTCGACCCTATTTCCGTAACCAGCGGGTGCCATCCGTGCCATCCTCCAGTGTCACCCCGGCCTTTTCGAGGCCATCCCGGATCGCGTCGGCATCATCGAACCGGCGTTCGTCACGTGCCACGGCCCGAAGCTCGACAAGCTGGTCCACCACATCGTGCCCGTCACCCTCGAGACCGAATCGGCTGGGAAGGTCGCCCAGATCGAGGGTCTCCTCGACGGGCAAGCTGGCGTCATCGAGGCCGAGAACCCCCACGATTGTCTCCACGGCTCCAGCAATGGATTCCACATCGCCGCCCTCGTCGAGTAGGCGGTTGCCGTCGCGTACGAGATCGAAGAGCAGAGAAACGGCCAGCGGCGTTCCGAAATCGTCCTCCATGACCTCCCGGAATCGAGCGATCGCTTCGGAGTCCGGCTCGCCCGGCGTGGCCCGTTCGCGGAAACGCTGGAGCCGGTCGAGGGCGTCTTCCGACTCGGCGAGGAGCTCGTCGGAGTATTCGATCGGGGACCGGTAGTGGGCCCGCAGGAGGAGAAGACGCAAGGCCTGGCCCCCATGCTTTTGGGTGATCGAGGCCAGGTCGACGAGAACACCGGTCGACTTCGCCATCTTCTCGCCACCGAGGTTCACCATCCCGTTGTGCAGCCAATACCTGACAAAACTCGTGCCGGTCGCCCCCTCGCTCTGCGCGATCTCGTTCTCATGATGAGGGAAGATGAGGTCGGTGCCGCCCCCATGGATGTCGAAGTCTTGACCCAGGTACTTGGCCGCCATCGCCGAGCACTCGATGTGCCATCCCGGACGGCCCGGGCCCCATGGTGAGTCCCACCACGGCTCATTTGGCTTAGCCGCCTTCCAGAGGGCGAAGTCGAGCGGATCGTGCTTCGCCTCCTCCATCTCGATCCGCACGCCGGAGAGAAGCTCGTCAGGGTTGCGACCCGACAGCTTCCCGTAGCTCTCATCGGCCCTCACCGAGAAATAGACATCCCCTTCTGATGGGTAGGCCAACCCGCGTTCGATGAGCGATCGGATCATGTCGACGATCTCAGGAATGTGCTCGGTGGCCTTCGGCTCGAGATCGGGAGGGAGGACCCCGAGCGCCTCGTATCCGGCGGCAAATCGCACTGCCATCCGCTCCGCCAGAACCTCGACACTCTCGTCGGCCTCCGCAGCAGCAGCGATGATCTTGTCCTCGATATCGGTGACATTGCGGACATATGTCACCTCGTGGCCGCTCCACACCAGATAACGGCGGATCACGTCGAAGGCGATGGCCGATCGCCCATGGCCGACATGAGGCTCGCTCTGTACCGTCGGCCCGCAGACATAGATCGCGACCTTGCCCTCGTCCCTGGGCTCGAAGGGGACGACGGCGCGGTGAAGCGTGCTGTACAGACGGAGCATCGTCGAAATCCTACGACAGGGCGCTGACCGTGACCACAGCGGCGGCGGCCAAGCCCTCACCCCTACCGATGAAACCCAAACCGTCGGTAGTAGTCGCTTTGACCGAGACCAGCTCAGGAACGTTGCCGAGGGCCGGGGCGAGGTTGGGCCGGGTCGCGGCGCGAGGTGGGGCGATGCGGACAGCTTCGACGACGACGGTGGCGTCGACATGCTCGATCTGCCACCCGGCGGCGATAGCCATGACGGCGGCCTGGCCAAGGAGGTCGATGGAGTCGGCGCCCGCCAACGCCGGGTCGCCGGAGGAGAAGTGCTCCCCGATGTCAGCGAGAACACAAGCCCCGAGGACAGCGTCAGTCACGGCATGGGCCAGTACGTCCCCATCGGAGGTGGCGCTGACTCCGATCGTGTCCGAGATGCTGACACCACCAACGATCAGGGGTGGCTCACCGTCGAGTGGGTGTGCATCGAATCCCCATCCGACACGGGTGCCGATAGCCGGCACCGGGCTCATTCCTCGTCCGCTTCGACCTTGGGCAGGGCACGGTCCAGTCTCTTGATCGCCTCCTCCTCGTCGATCTCGAGGCTGAATGCGAGTTCTGAGCTGAGGGTGAGACGTGCCTTGGACAACATGCGCTTCAGCGCGGGGCTGATCCCTTTGGTCTGCTGGGCATAGGAGAGATCACGCACGACTTCGGCTACCTGGAAGATGTCGCCCGATGTCATCTTCTCGTTGAGCACCTTGTACCACCGGCTCCAGTTGGACCCTGCCTCCTCGGGCTCGCCCTTCAGGGACTTGAGCACATCACGAGACTTTGTCTTGGAGATCACAGGACGGATCAGATCGTCGACTTTGTCCAGGGGAACCATGACGGTCAGTTGCTCAGTGGCGATGTCGAGGACGAAGTAGTCTTGCTTCTTCCCTCCGAACGCCTGTTTGACCTTCTTCTGGATGGTGGCCGCCCCGTGTTGGGGGTGCACCACTTTGTCTCCTACCGAGTATTTCGTTGCTGTCGCAGCCATTAGCGGGAGCGGAGTGTAGGGGGGCCTTCGCTCAATCGAGCACCGGCTCCCATTCGTCCGCGCTGTCCTGGAGCCTGTCGAAGTAGGCACGCAGCTGGCCGGCCCTGGTCTCGCCCACGCCTTCCACGCTGAGCAATTCGTCGACCCGGGCTTCGAGAAGGCTCGACGCAGAGCCGAAGTGCCGGATGATGTCGTCGCGGACGGGATCAGGGAGACGGCCTACCTGAGAGAGCAGGCGATAGCCCCGCGGGTCGGCGGGATCATCGATGTCGGGGAAACCCAACTCCTTACCCACACGGCTCGGGTCCTCGAGGTCGGACGCGGTCATCGCACTCAGGTCCTCCATGGCCTGACGGATGACGCTGTTGCGAAGCGGCTTGATGTAGTCCCTGAGTACCGCCCTCTTGGTGAAATCGACACCAGCGAGCAGGTCACTCAGCTGGAGGTACACGATGCGCCCCTCGTCTCCCAGGGTGAGCGTGCGCGCCTCGACGACGCGGCCCAGCCTCTCCACCAGCTCGGCCCGCTGTAAAACGGTGACAGCCGATCGATATGTGGTAAATCCGGCCACTTCGACCCGGGTCAGCTTGATCTCTGCGTCGTCGAGCCGGCCGCGCAGGCGATCGAGGCTCTGGAGCTCCTGGTTGACGTGGGCGGCGACCTCGGTCGGCGATGCCAGCTCGATCTTCTGGCCTCCGTAGAAAAGCGTCGCCACCTTGCGGCCCTCGCTCACAGCGACAACCGGTTTCCCGGTCTGGACCGCCATCCGCTCCGCAGTGCGATGACGGGCGCCGGTCTCGTCGGTCGGGATCGAGCCATCGGGGATGAAGTGCACTCCTGCCTCGAGGATGTTCGACCACGTGTCGTCGAGAACGATCCCTCCGTCCATCTTGGAGAGCTCGGCCAGGCGGGCCGGGCTGAAGATGGCGCCTTTCAAGGAAAAGCCACCTGAGCTGGCCTCATTGACCCGAGCGCCGTCGCCCAGCACGACGAGGCCGCCCTTCCCCTGCTGGATGATGCGCTCGAGGGCTCGACGCATTGGAGTCCCCGGAGCCAATCGTTCGAGTGTCTCGGTTATCGACGGTCCACCCACGGGTCTCAGAGTACCCGATTCAGATGACGCTCACCCAGGTGAACTCCTAGAGACCCGCGTCAGCAAGAGCCTGACCGAGACGCAGGGGCTTGCCTCCGATCGGAGCGACCCGGTGCTCCAGCCCCATCCGATCGAGCTCCTCGATCCGCCTCGTCTCCATGGGTATCGATCGCACTTCCCCGGCCAGCCCGATCTCACCCCAGGCCGCCAGCCGGCCCAGCGGACGGTCGGAGTAGGACGACGCGACGGCGAGGGCGATGGGCAGATCGCAACCTGGCTCGTCGATGCGCCAACCCCCGACCACATTCACGTAGACCTCCTTGTCGTGAAGGCTCAACGAGCTGTGGCGATCGAGGACTGCGAGCACCTGATTCACCCTGGTCGGATCGAGTCCCCGGATGGACCGGCGGGGCTGGGCCTGTTTCGTCGGTGAGACCAAGGCCTGGATCTCCACCAGGATCGATCGTCGGCCCTCCACGGCCGGGTAGATGACAGTTCCGGGAACATCGGACTCCCATCCGTCGAGAAAGAGCTTGGACGGATCTTCCACCTCGGTGAGGCCCTCGCTTCTCATGTCGAACATTCCCGACACATGCGTGGCCCCGAAGCGATTCTTAGTGCTGCGGAGCACCCTGAATCCACGATCGGGGTCTCCCTCCAGGTACAGGACGACATCGACCATGTGCTCGAGCATCTTGGGTCCGGCGAGCCCGCCCTCTTTGGTGACGTGGCCGACCAATACCACGGCCACACCTGTGGTCTTGGCGAGCCGCACCAATCGAGCCGCGCTCTCCCGCACCTGAGCGACGCCACCGGGAGCGGCCCCGATCTCGGACACACCCACGGTCTGGATCGAATCGATGATCAGCAGGGCGGGCCGTTCGCGCTCGGCGAGCGTAACGATGGCGTCAACGTCGTCGTCGGTGACAAGGCCTATCGCCTCGTGTCCGATCCCGAGGCGACCCGCTCGCATGGCGACTTGGTCCGCCGACTCTTCAGCGCTGGCGACCATCACCGAGTCGCCCCTGCCCGCCAGGGATCCGGCCAGTTGGAGGAGGAGGGTGGACTTGCCCACACCGGGCTCACCGCCCAGGAGGAGGACCGAGCCCGCCACCACCCCGCCACCGAGCACGCGGTCGATCTCTCCCCAACCGGTGATTCTCCGGTCGCTCGACTGCTCTGAGGCAGCCTTGAGGCCCACGGTCTCGGCCGCCCTGAGCCTTCCCCGGGCTTTGGTTTCGCCGGCGACCTCGGCCAGAGGCTCGCTCGATCCGCATTGGGGACAAAAGCCCATCCATTTGGCCGATCGGTGGCCGCAGATCTCACATCGAAATGCCATTGTCTTCCTATCCTGGTTAACGATTGCGCCGCTGAACGACGAAGATCAAGACAGCTATCAGTGCCGCGAACACGATCGTCGAGGTCAGGATTGAGGCGATCGTCCAGGGCTCATGACTTCTAATCGCCCACAGAAACATCCCGTGGCACAATAACTACGAAGGAGGGATGTGGCCTCTCGCAAATGTGCTCAGTGCGGCGCGGGTGTCGCGGCCGACGAACAATTCTGCCCGAACTGCGGTTCGTTCCTCGATCCGTTAGAGCCGGATGCCCCAAAGGGCCGGGAAAATGTGATCTCGGTCAGCTCCGACGGCAACTACGAAGAATTCGAGCTGAGCACCCCCCCACCGGCCGGCGACCGCTCGAGCACGGGCCGCGGCGAGGTCACTTGCCCGTCATGTGGGGCCAATAACCCGTCCAACAACCGTCATTGCCAGGAGTGTGGCGCCCGACTCAGCCAGGGCCCGCTCCCCACCGCACCGCGTCCTGCGGTTCAGGCGACAGCAGGCGTGCGCGCCGCCCTCGCCATCAGCGCTTTGCTGTTCGGTGTCGTCGTTATCGCCCTGCTCTTCAACATCTTCAGTGATGACCCCGCGGCAACAGCCACGAGCACGACCCTCGCCTCGAACACCAGCACCACAATCGCCGAGCTCGCTCCGATCGACATCCTCGACGTGGAGTGCAATCAGGAAGGCGTGGGCTCTTTCGTCTGCGACAACCTGATCGATGGGACGGAGACCGAATACCAGTTCGACTACGAGGCCGTGCCAGAGGGCGAGGCGATCACGATCAAGCTCATCTTCGACCGTCCGACCGTTGTGCAGAGGATCGATTGGGTCAACCTCGAGGATGCAACCCGTCTCAAGCGGAACTACCGGGCCCGAGGCATTCAGATCGCCGCCGACAACTCGCTGCAGCCGCTCCTACACCAACTTGAAGACCTGGCGGGAAGCCAGCCGGTCGCTTTTGCCGCCCTCGACGCCACATCGATCGAGATCACGATCGAGAGTGACTACCCGGCAGAGGTGGTCGACGAGGAGAGGTTCACCGAGATGGCCATTCAGGAGATCAGGGTCATCGGCCGTCCCGGAAGCATCACGAACGGAACCAACGGCGCCACGCCGACAACGGTGCCGGGCTCGACCACCGTGCCCCCCACCACTGTGCCCCCCACAACGGCTGCCTCCTAGAGGGCAGGGGCTCTCAGGCGGCTTCGATATCGACCCTGAGGTTCTCCAGCCCGCGGAAAACCAAAGAGTGGATGCGCCCAGAGGCCTCCCTCAACTCGATTCCGGCAACACGAGAAGCGAAGCTCCCGAACGCGGCTTCCAGTTCCACCCGGGCCAGCGGGGCACCGACGCAATAGTGGAGCCCGGCGCCGAATGACACATGGGGGTTGGGCTGACGGGCCAGATCGAGACCTTCCGGGTCGTCGAAGACTCCGGGATCGTGGTTTGCCGAGCCAAAGAGGAGCCCCACCTTGGACCCCTTCGCCAAACGCAGTCCGGCCACCTCCGAGTCGACGAGGACCCAGCGCTCGAACATCTGAAGCGGGGAGTCGTAACGGAGTAGCTCGTCCACAGCGGTCTCCACCCCGGCTTCCCCTTTGTGCAATCGCCGGTATTGACCTTCGTCCCGGGCCAATGCCAACAGGCCATTGCCGATCGCGTGCACGGTCGCCTCGTGGCCGGCGTTGAGCAGGAGCACGC
>JBEVIF010000018.1:0-7990 GCA_040510795.1 Acidimicrobiia bacterium | reverse complement strand
TTGAGCCATGCCCCACGTTCATGTGACACCCGCCGACGAAGCGGCCGGTGTCACCAGACGGGAGTACGACGCCGCCACGCGAAGGGCCGGTCGGATCTGGAACATCGTCTCGATCCAGAGCCAGCTTCCCGAGGTGATGCGCGACTCGATGCGCCTCTATTCCACGATCATGTTCGGCGATTCACCCCTCACCCGGTCCCAGCGGGAGATGATCGCTGTCGTCACCTCAGAGGTGAACGAATGCCACTACTGAATAACGGCGCATCTACACGACCTCCGGGATGAGGTCGACGATCAACATATGGTGGACCGGTTCGCCGAGGATTGGCGGAGCGCCGGCCTCGACGATGCCACCATGGCCTTGCTCTTGTTCGCCGAGCGCCTCACCGACGATTGCGCCTCGGTCAGCGCTGAGGACGTGGCCCAACTGAGGGAGCATGGCTTCGACGACAGGGCGATTTCCAGTTGTGTCCAGGTCGTCGCCTACTTCAACTACATCAACCGGATCGCCGAGGGCCTCGGAGTGGGACCGGAGGATTGGATCGACGACGACGGGCGGGAGAAGACGCTCTAGATTCGAGTCATGGCTGAAGAGCAGACCAATCAGGTCGAAGGGGAGACGCCACCCCTTCCCGAGATCGAAGAGAAGAGCGTCTCCAAGCAGTACACCGGCAAGTTTGGCCGCCGCAAGGTGTCCTACACCGCGACCGCCGCCACCCAGATCGTCGAGCAGGAGGGCGACAAGAAGGCGGTTTTCTTCCACGTCGCATACACCGAAGACGGGGCCGACCCGGCATCCCGGCCGATTGTCTTCGCCTTCAACGGAGGACCGGGATCGTCCACAGTCTGGCTCCATCTAGGGCTGCTCGGGCCCCGCCGGGTGGAGTTCGACGAGAGCGGCTTCAAGGTCTCCGTGCCCGGCCGCCTGGTCCACAACGATCAATCGATACTCGATGTGGCGGATGTGGTCCTCGTCGACGCCATCGGCACCGGCTTCTCCACGGCCACACCCAAGGACAAGGAGAAAGAGTTCCACCACTTCTCCAAGGACATCGGCGCCTTCACCGATTTCATCGTTTCCTACCTGAACCGGAATGGGAGGTGGGCCTCCCCGAAGTATGTCGCCGGGGAGAGCTACGGGACTACAAGAGGGGCGGCGATCGCCCACAGTCTGTTCGCCCACAAGGGGACCGAGCTCAACGGGCTGATCCTCATCTCGTCGGCCCTCAACTTCCAGACGATCGGCCAGGAGCCCGATGCCCTCGTCTTCCGGCCGGGGAACGACCTTCCCTTCATGGTTTTCCTGCCCACCTACGCCGCCACTGCCTGGTTCCACGGCCGGCTCTCATCCAAGCTCCAGCGCCGCGACCTCCGCGGCCTCCTCGATGAGGTAGAGGAATTCGCCATCGGCCCCTACTGGTCAGCCCTGGCCCGCGGTGATGCGCTCGAAGACACCGAACGGAAACGAGTGGTGGCCAAGTTGGCGATCTACACCGGGCTCTCGGCCGACTACATCGATCGATACAACCTCCGGATCCACATCCATCGCTTCTGCAAGGAACTGATGCGAGACCAGCGGAGAACGGTTGGCCGGCTCGATTCTCGCTTCACAGGGATCGACCGCATAGTGGCCGGAGACAATCTGGAGAACGACCCGGCCTCCGATCAGGTCGGCGGGTCTTTCACCGCGACGCTGAACGACTACCTGCGAGTGGAGCTCGGATTCGAGAACGAAACCTTCTACGAGACGCTGAACATGAAGGTCAACGAATCCTGGGATTACGAAGAGTTCAAGGGCCACTACGTCGACACCTCGGAACAGCTTCGGGACGTCATGTCCCGATCGCAGCAGTTGCAGGTGTTCGTGGCCAACGGGTATTACGACCTGGCGACTCCCCATTTCGCCACCGAGTACACCATGAGCCATCTCGGGCTCGATGAGACCTTGCGGAAGAACGTCCGGATGGAGTACTACGAGGCGGGCCACATGATGTACCTGCAGCGTCAGTCGCTGGTTGCCCTGGCCGGCCACCTGAGAGGATTCATCGAGGACACCTCGAGGTGATCAGCCCTCCGAGTGCGTCTCGACCAGGTCGAGGACCTCAGGCATGTCCAGCTCGGGGTAGGGATCCGGGGCGAGCAATCCCAGGATCCGGCTCTGAGAGCGGGCCGAGACGATGATCTTGTCCGACCACTTCCGTTGCAGGTCCGGCGCCGCTGTCCTGCAACAGCCGGGGTCAGGACAGGTCGAATTCTCACGGTTCTCCGTGTCACGCCCCCGGAACCATCGGGCCTCGACGAATGGGACCCCCACGGTGACCGCATGACCCGGCTCCCGTCCCGCTTCGACATGTGTCGTGCAGAAGAACGTCCCCTCGGGTGTGTCGGTGTACTGATGATGGGTTCCATAACGCTCGGCCGAGTCGAACGTGATCCGTGCCCCCCAGCGGCGGCACAGACGCTGTGTCTCCATCCCGCCATGACCGTCCCTCGGAATGGGCGCCTCGTCGTTGGCGTAGGCCTTGACCACCGTCCCCATCGCATCATTGACGATGAGATGAGTCCTGATGCCGAGATGACGTGTGGCCAGGTTCACCATCCGCCAAGCCGCCATCTCGTATGAGACGTAGAAGAGCTCCTTGACGTCTTCGACATCGATGTCGTGATTGTCCTTGGCTCTGCTGAGCCTCGCCACCACCGCTTCCTCCGGTGCCAGCACCGCCGCGGCGAAGTAGGCCGTTTCGACCCGCTGGCGTAGAAATGTGTCGAGGTCGGGGTCCGTCTCGTGCCCGAGTAGGAAACCGGCAAGCGTCTGCAATACCGCCTTGCGAGCCTGGCGTGTGCGCAAGGCGTCACGCTGGGCTATGTAGACGCGATGGTGATCGAGGTCGATGATCGACCGGGCAAACGAGGGCATGTCCTCGACCGGATGCAGCTCGAACCCGGCGCTGGCACTGAGGTCGAGCAGGTTCCGCGAGGAAAAAGGCCCCTCACCCGAGTATCCGCTCGAGGCGAGTGCGTCGCGGGCTTCGGTCTCCACTTGTTCGAGATAGCCGTCCTGACCGGCAAGCCAGGAGGTGACCTCCCCGTTGGCTCGCCTCACGTCCTCGGAGCCGGCCGAGCTCAGGTTGGAGCGCTCACGCAGTGCTTCGTGGAGACCGACCAGATGGGTCAAGGTCTCGTTGTCGAGTTTGGCGCTCGGCTTGACCGTGGGGAGATGGAGCGAGTCGAAGAATGGGGTTTCCTGCGATCTGAGTAAGGCGATCTCCAATGCGTCCCGCCGATTGGGCGGGCTGGGGTCGAGGAGCTCGGCGAGGTCGACCTCCAGAGCGGCTGCGATCTCGACGACCAGGTTGAGACGAGGCTGTTTCTTCCCATTCTCGAGCAGGGACAGATATGGGGCTGGCCGGCGCACCGCGGCGCCGAGCTCGTCCAGGGTCATCCCACGCTCGCGGCGGTGATGACGAAGCCGCCGGCCGAGGATGAGTGGGTCCAACTGCTGAGTTTGAGTCATTTGTCGTCGCTTCCGAAAGATCGACTATTCTTTAGCCTTGCCTGATTTGAAATTGTAACCTTCTGGGAAAGACACTTCCATCTTATGAACCAGTTTCGAGATACCGAGATCGAACGCCGGGTCCTCGACCCGGAAGCGGTAGCGTTTCTCACCGACCTCGAGCAGGAATTCGGCTGGCAACGGGGCCAGCTCCTTGCCGAGCGGCAGACCCGCCAGCGGCGCCTCGACGATGGGGAGCAACCAGGCTTTCTAAGCGAAACCCGGCATATAAGGGAGTCGGACTGGGTCATCGACCCGGTGCCCGTCGACCTGGCCGACCGCCGCGTCGAGATCACCGGCCCGGTCGACGCCAAGATGATGATCAACGCGCTCAACTCGGGGGCCCGGGTCTTCATGGCCGACTTCGAGGATGCCACCTCTCCGACCTGGCTCAATCTCCTCCAAGGCCAGGCCAATCTGGTCGACGCCTACCGGCGCGAGCTGAGACTCGACAGCGGAGAGAAGACCTACGAGCTCGACGACGAGACGGCGACTCTGGTGATTCGACCTCGAGGCTGGCACCTCGGCGAGAAACACTTCCTGGTCGACGGGCGTGCCATGTCCGGGTCGTTGTTCGACTTCGGCCTCTATCTCTTCCATGGTGGGCGAGCTGCGATCGAGGCCGGCACCGGCCCCTATCTCTATCTGCCCAAGCTGGAGTCTCATCTCGAGGCGAGACTTTGGAACGACGTGTTCGTCTGGGCACAGGACCGGCTCGAGATCCCGCAGGGCAGCATCAAGGCCACAGTCCTGATCGAGACGATCCTCGCCGCGTTCGAGATGGACGAGATCCTGTACGAGCTGCGCGACCACTCGGCTGGGCTCAACGCCGGGCGCTGGGACTACATCTTCTCAGTGATCAAGAAGTTCCGTAACGACACGTCGTTCGTGCTGCCCGATCGCTCCTCGGTGACCATGACGGTTCCGTTCATGCATGCCTACACCGAGCTGATGGTCAAGACATGTCACCGGAGAGGTGCGCATGCCATCGGGGGAATGGCGGCGTTCATCCCCAACCGGCGCGATGCCAGGGTCACCGAGAAGGCGATCGCGGCGGTGCGGGCCGACAAGGCCCGGGAGGCAGGGGCGGGATGCGATGGCACCTGGGTGGCTCATCCCGACCTGGTACGTGTCGCCATGAAGGAGTTCGACGACGTCCTCGAAGGACGGCCGAATCAGCTGGACCGCCAGCGCGACGACGTTGCCGTGGAGGCGGGCGACCTGCTCGACTTCGAGTTCCCCGGAACGGTGACGAGCGCCGGTCTGGAGACGAACGTCTCGGTGGGCATCCGCTATCTCGCTTCGTGGCTCTCCGGAACCGGTGCCGCAGCGATCGACAACCTCATGGAGGACGTCGCAACTGCAGAGATCTCGAGATCGCAGGTTTGGCAGTGGGTGCGAAACGGGGTTGAAACCGAAGATGGAGTGCCTGTCACCGAGGCTCGAGTCCGCTCCATCTCCGGGTCTCTGGTCGATCGTCTGGAGCAGGAGGAGAACCCGTATGGGGATCGCCTGCCCATCGCCAGAAAGGTCTTCGAAGACGTGGCTCTGGGGGAGAGATTCGTCGAGTTCTTGACATTGCCCGCCTACGAGTTGATCAACTGAGGGAGAGAGACATGTCGCACATTGCCAACGAGGCCAGCCGTCTGGCCGACGACTGGAAGGCCAACCCTCGCTGGGAGGGCGTAACCCGGGACTACGGCGCTGAAGACGTGGTGAGGCTCCGGGGCAGCATCAGGGAGCAATCGACGTTGGCCAATCGAATGGCCATCGCACTCTGGGAGCGTCTGACCACCGAGGACTACGTCAGCGCATTGGGGGCCCTCAGCGGCGGCCAGGCGGTGCAGATGGTGAAGGCCGGTTTGAAGTCGATCTACCTCTCCGGTTGGCAAGTGGCGGCGGATGGGAACCTGGCCGGCGACGTCTACCCCGATCAATCGTTATACCCCTCCAACTCCGCACCAGCACT
This sequence comes from Acidimicrobiia bacterium, assembly GCA_040510795.1. Classification (GTDB taxonomy): domain Bacteria; phylum Actinomycetota; class Acidimicrobiia; order Spongiisociales; family ZC4RG35; genus JARDZU01. The sequence goes on along the minus strand of JBEVIF010000018.1, from coordinate 2,468 downwards.
GGTGGAGAGGATCAACAACGCACTCCGCCGAGCTGACCAGATCCACTGGGCGGAGGGAAAGACCGACATCGACTGGTTCGTTCCCATCATCGCCGACGGTGAGGCCGGGTTCGGCGGCTCGCTCAACGTCTTCGAGCTCACCAAGCGGTTCATCCAGGCCGGCGCTGCCGGCGTCCATTACGAGGACCAGTTGGCGGCAGAGAAGAAGTGCGGCCACATGGGGGGCAAGGTCCTGGTGCCGACCGCACAACACATTCGAACCCTGCAGGCGGCGCGTCTTGCGGCCGACGTGATGGATGTGCCAACCCTGATCGTGGCACGGACCGATGCGAATGGCGCCACGCTCGTCACATCCGATGTCGACGAGCGAGATCGTGCCTTTGCGACCGGCGAGCGCACCCCGGAGGGATTCCACATGGTCACCGGCGGTCTCGAATCGGCGATCGCCCGCGGTCTGTCGTACGCGCCGTACTCAGACCTGATTTGGTGTGAAACGGCCCGCCCGGATCTCGACGAGGCGAGGGTCTTCGCCGAGGCGATCCATGCCGAGTACCCGGGCAAGATGCTGGCCTACAACTGCTCGCCGTCGTTCAACTGGTCCAAGCACTTGGACGAAGCGACGATCGGCCGGTTCCAGAAGGAGCTGGGAACGATGGGTTATCGCTACCAGTTCATCACCCTGGCCGGGTTCCATGCGCTCAACGCATCGATGTTCGAGTTGGCCCGCGGCTACGCCGAGGAGGGCATGCCGGCCTATGTCGAGCTCCAGAACCGGGAATTCTCGATGGAAGGCGACGGGTACACGGCCACCCGGCATCAGCGCGAGGTGGGCGCCGGCTACTTCGACCTGGTGAGCCAGGTGGTCGCCGGAGGTAAGTCGTCCACACTGGCACTGGAAGGCTCGACGGAGCAGGCCCAGTTCTCGACGCCGGGCTAGTGAATATCCTTGAGTCGTGCACCCACTTCTGACCATCTTCCGCGACGCAGCGGCGGGCCGATTCCCCGAGATGGACGACGGGGTCACGTTCCTCCCGGAGCTGGGCGATGGTCAGGAGGCGGTGGTGTGCTTCACGGGACATGCCTTTATCGCGAGCCGGCTCAGAGCCAATGACCTGTCCGACCTCGATCCCGATGGGCTCGGCAGGGCGCTTCATCCCGAGGTCCTGCTCCGGATGGCTGGGCCACGAGGGAGCATCGGTTCGATCGACATCACGATGTTCGCTGAGGGCCGGGGTGGCGGAGCCCTGGTACCCAAGCCCGATCTCGACCACCATCCCCGGGTGGCTTTCGCCCGAGCCAGGCGGGACCAGGTACGGGCGTACGGTTCGCCCGACGGCTTGTTCACACTGGGTCTTGGGTTGGGAGGGCGACGGGAGATGAGTGTGGAGAACTCCCCCGATGGGCCACGCGGGCGTCACCTCATCCATCAGGCGCTGACGATGACCCCTCGTGGAGAACCCTTGTTCGCGGCTGTAGCGCCGGGGAACGCTCGCTCTGTGCGCTCGTTCCTGGCCTGCGGATTCGTCCCGATTGCAAGCGAAGTACTGGTCCGCGTCGAGAGTTTGGGAAACGAAAAGGAGGGGCAAGTTAGTGTGAGCCCCAGGAGCAGCGCTGTTCTCGGAGGGAGCCCGTCATGAACATCGTCCATGTGGTGGGCACCGGCACCATAGGTGAGCCCCTCATCGGCCTTCTCGCCGACAACAAGGAGCATTTCGGCATCGAAGAGGTGACGTTTCACAAGCGCACTCCATTGCTGACCGAAAAGGCGAAGGTTGCCGATCTCGAGGGGAGGGGTGCCGTGTTGGCCGTCGACGAGGAGCGGTTCTCGTCCTTTCAAGAGCTCGGCCACGCCCCCAAATACGAGGCCCGCGAGGCGATCGAGCGCGCAACCGTCGTCATCGACTGCACACCGGTGGGCAACGGGATGAAATCCGAGTTCTACGACCACGCCGATGGGCCGAGAGGCTTCATGGCCCAGGGCTCTGAGTTCGGGTTCGGGAAGATGTACGCCCGGGGCATCAATGACAGCGCCCTGGTCGCCGGCGAGGACAGGTTCCTCCACATCGTCTCCTGCAACACCCACAACATCGCCGCACTCGTGCGTTCCCTGGCCATCGACGCCGACGGGACAAACCACCTCGAGGACGGTCGTTTCCTCTGCATGAGGCGGGCCAACGACATCAGCCAGGACGACGGCTTCGTGGCCAGCCCCACAGTGGAATCGCACAAAGATGAGCGATTCGGGACCCACCATGCTCGGGACGCCCATGAGCTATTCGAGACCATGGGCTACGACCTCAACCTCTACTCGTCTGCGGTCAAGATCAATACCCAGTACATGCACTCGATCCAGTTCTCGCTGCAGCTGGACGAGGACATCACTGTCGAAGACGCCAAGGAGCGTCTCATGGCCAACACCCGGGTCGCCGTCACTCACAAGACGTCGGCCAACCAGGTGTTCTCCTTCG
>JBEVIF010000017.1:0-5545 GCA_040510795.1 Acidimicrobiia bacterium | reverse complement strand
CGCATCTCCTTCATGTGGCCGAACACGAGATCGAGGGGGAGGTCCTGCTCACTATCCGACCTTCGGCCATCTCATTGCACCGCGTCCCGCCCGAGGGCAGCCCGCGGAACAATTGGGAGACCACCATCGCCGTGATGGAACGTCTGGGTGAACGAACTCGAATACGGACCGGAGCGCCCCTGCCCCTCACCGTCGAGGTGACATCGGAAGCGACGAGCGCGCTGGCGCTGAGGGTAGGTGAGGCGGTGTGGTTGGCCATCAAGGCCACCGAGATCAGCGTCGAGTCCGAAGGCGGAAACACCCGGTCCGTGTAGTCTCGGACTGCTTTGCAGCACACGACTGGAGCAGATCGCGATGGGTGAGAAGCAACGCATCAGCTACGTGCCACTCGAGGACATGACTCCCGAGATGAGGGCTGAGATGGAACGATGTGCCCGGGAGGGCACGCCGAGACCGGAGAGCTCGGCGATTCGAGCCCATGTCCCGGCGGCCTTCTGGTTCTTCGCCGAGAGCTGGCAGAACCTGTTCCGCGACGGGATCCTCGATCACGACATCAAGGAGTTGTGCCGGGTCTACGTCTCCCGCTCGGTCAAGTGCGAGTACTGCGGGAATCAGCGATCGGAGAAGGGGAAGACCCTCGGTCTGGTCGAAGGCCAGTACGACGATTTGATGAACTTCGAACGCTCAGAGATCTATGACGACAGGCAGAAGGCGGCGTTGGCCTACGCCGAGGCGATCACGTGGCATCTCGACACCGACGACGCCTTCTGGGAGCGGATGTATCAGCACTTCACGGAGCCCGAGCTGGTCGAACTGGGGTGTTTCGTGGGTCTGACCATGGGACAACAGAGCTGGCTACGACTGCTCAACATCGACCATCATGAGGTGATGCCCGGTACTGAAGCCGCTATGGCGCCAGGCTTCGAGGACGCGGATTCTCTGGCCAGGAGTAAGTCGGCAGAGGGCTACTGGGCCAAGGTCTGATCTTCGGCGGCGGGGCCGGTAGTTCGGCAGGTCGCCTACTCGCCATCCGGCAAGATGAGGTTGAGCACCCAACCGGCGATCGAGATGACGATGGCCCCCAGGAAGGTCGCCCAGAAGAACCCGGTGGACGTGAGTCCCAGGTCCATCATGCTCGGGCCCCCGAGCCAGACCACCAGCTGAAGGACAAGGGCGTTGACGACGATCAGAAACAGGCCAAAGGTGATGAGGACGATCGGCAGGCTCAGCAGCCGGAGAATGGGTTTCACGATGAGGTTGGCCAATCCGAGGATCACGGCGACGATGAGGAACTCCCACCAACTCCCGGTGAACTCGAGTCCGTCGACGATCCAGATGGCAATGGCCAACGAGCCGGCGGTGACAAGGAAACTGAGAATGAAGCTCATACGTCGAAGCTACAAGATCGATCGAGGGGCATGCGTTCAATCTCGGGTTGCCGTCGGTTGCCTGGGCTAGCCCTATCCGGGGACCGCTGCGATAATTGACCATTCCGCGCCCGTAGCTCAATTGGATAGAGCGTCTGACTACGGATCAGGAGGTTGGGTGTTCGAGTCGCCCCGGGCGCGCCGGCTGTTTTCGTGGGTCTATCGAGCACTCCCGGGCTCCAGCTCCGACAGGTCAGGCCCTCAGCGGAGTCCAGCACTCAGTCGAATAGGAGGAGCACGCCGACGACGCTGAGTCCGATCGCCAACACGATCGGGAGTCTTGTGGGCTCCATCGCCCACCCGTTCAACATTGCCTGTTCATTGCGTCTCCAGCGCCGCAGACCAGCGACGGCGACGAGAATCCCCAAGCCGACCAAGATGTACGCCGCGACGAAGCCGATATCAGAATCGGCCAGCAGACGGAGGACGGCGACACCGCCGGCGATCAGTGCCAATGCAGTCCTGGTCCATGCCAGGTACGTTCGCTCGTTGGCCAACGAGAATCGATAGTCGATCAAAGGGCCGCCCGAGGGCTTCTCCGGGCGCTCTTCGCCGTCGTCAGGAACAGTCATGAAGGTCCTCGCATGGCTCACGCGTCCTCGACACGGCCGGTCGATACGTCGTATCGGAACAGTAGTTTCGCCGATGAGTTCCGGATCCTCCAGCGGTCTACTTTGCCAAAGGGCCGTGTCGAAGGGAGCGTGATGGAACTCAACTTTCTGGCCGTCTTCGTCGCAGCGGTGGCTGCCTTCATCCTCAGCGGGGTCTGGTACGGGGTGTTCGGCAGCCACCTGGCACTGTTGCACCCTGCCTACGCCGATTCGGGGTCACTGTCATCTAAGGACGTCATCGTCGAGCTGGCCCGAAATCTCGTGCTCGCACTCGTGTTGGCCTGGTTGGTCGATCAGATCGGGGTTGACGACTGGGCGCAGGCCGCCCTGATTGGATTCCTGCTGTGGATCGGAATCGCCGTTGTTCTGCTCACCGGCTCCGTGTATCACGAGAAGGTGCCGGCGAAGCTGGCTGCGATCCACGCCGGAGACTGGCTGCTGAAGCTCGTCGTCATCGCGGTAATCATCGGGGTATGGCAATGACCGGTGGGAAGGGCCCGCTCGACAAGACCTTCATCGCAGGACTGCAAAAGAGCCCGGCTGAGGGTGGCTGGACCTACGTGGTGATGCCCGATTCGGTCGAGTATTTCGGCACCCGCGGCCTGGTGAGGGTGCGTGGGACCATCGACGGCGTCGAGTTTCAGACCTCGTTCATGGCGATGGGTGACGGCACCCACAAACTCCCCGTGAAGGCCACGCTCCGTGAGGCGATCGGAAAGGTCGCCGGGGACGAGGTGACGGTTCATCTGAGGGAGCGGCTCAAATGACGCTGCTCAGCCATCACCGCATGGGTATTTGCTGCAGCATCCCGGACCTCTCGTCGTTCGTCCTTCGCTCATGGCCATGAGATACCCCTTGGCGCGCTCCGAGAGCTCATAGCGGCCGACCAGTGCCTTGAACTTCGGTCCGTGATTGGGGTGCTCGAGGTGCGCCATCTCATGGACGAGCACCGAGTCGAGAACCCAGTCCGGCATGGAGGCGAGGCGGTTCGAGACCCGGATGCTTCCCTCCGCGGGCGTGCAGGAGCCCCATCTCGTCTTCTGTCGATCCGACCATTCGATACTTGATGGCTCCGACAACCCATACGTCCGAGCGAGATCCCGGGTTCGCTGCACAAGGTCTACGGCGGTGGACGAGACCTTCCTGCTGACCCGGGCGACGAGGCTCTCGACCAGCCGCGCCTCTTCGTCTGGAGCGAGACCGAAGGGGACCATGATCTTCAGCCTTCCCTCGCTCATGTAGGCCTGGGCGGTCCGCCTTCTTCGCTTGCTCCGAATCAAATCGACCTGCAAATCGCTCATGGTCGGATCGTAAGTGCCCGGGGTGACAGAACCGGTAGCCGTCACTCGATCAGCAGCACGGCCTTCCCGTTCACCTTCCGGTTGGCCAGTGCCTCGAACGCGGAGTTGGCCTCCGCCCACGGCACTTCGAGACCGATCTGCGGATGAAGATCGCCGCCGGCCACCATGTCGGCCAGTGTCTGGAGATCCTCCCCGAAAGTCGGCGGAGCTCCACTCTCGTAGATGAAGAAGGCGGTGATCCGGGCCAGGGCGTGGCCGCGGAAGTCGCTGAACGAGACCTGTGCCGGGGTGTTTGACGAGTTCCCGTACACGACGATGTCGCCTCCAGGCGCTATCAGTCGGATCGCTGCTTCGAAGGAGGGACCTCCGGCCGCATCCAGGATGAAATCAAACGGTCCCTCGAGGTCGTCGAGCTCGTAGGTGACCGCGCTTGCCCCGATCTCCTCCAGGCCTATCGCCCGTGAATCGTCCGCTACCACCCCCGTGACCGTCGCCCCCGCCCCGGCCGCCATCTCGACGGCGAACCGGCCAACGCCGCCGGCCGCTCCAGTCACCAGCACCCGTTTCCCCGCCAAGTGGCCGCCGAGCCGGAGGGCGCGGAGCGCCGTCATTCCGGCGATGGGGAGTGTCGCTGCCTCAGGAAAGGTGACATGGTCGGCGAGATGCGCCAGATGAGTGGTGGGGACGGCCACTTTCTCCGCCCAACCCGCCTGCTCGGGCCAGGCAACGACACGCATACCGACCGGCAGGCCTGACCCGTCGGAAGCTTGCTCGATGACGACACCTGCCACGTCCTGACCTGGCTGCCAGCCGCTCGGTCTGGCCCTGAGGAGCCGCAGCTCCCCCCGGTTCACCGCAACTGCCCGGACGTCGACCAGAGCTTCATTCGGGCTAGGTGACGGCTCGGGCACCTCGCTCAGCTCGACCGATATCCCACCGTCACCTTTGTTGACCAGTGCCTTCAATCATCTACCGCCGTGTTGGGGAACGAAAGCTAGTGAGCCACGACGTGGGTAACCGGCACAGAGACCGAGCGACCCAGCCGGTTGATGAGGTCGGCGCCGAGCCATCGCGAGATCCCGGCGGGGAAGGTGGAGACGATGATCTGATCGAAGTCATCGAGGTTCACCGAATCGAGGATCGCTTGATAGGGGTCGGGGTCACCGACTCTGGCCTCGACGACGTCTACTCCGGACTCCTCGAGCCGACGGCGGGCAGCGTCTGCCTTCTCCCGAGCGATGGCGCGGGACTCGCCCTGAGTCCAGCTGGTCAGGTGCTTGACCGGAGTCGCGGGAACGAGGAGAACCACTTCGGCGTGATCGCTTTGCGCCGCGGATCGGACCGCAGCGAGGAATTCATCGGCTTCAGCCGTCTGATGCGCCACAGCGAGCAGACGTGTCACCACACACCTCGGTCAGATCACGTCACGGTCGCGCCGCACAGGCCAACTGTCAAGACCTCGCATGAATGAGAGAAGCCCCGCAGACGTCTCCGCCCACAGGGCTTCCCGGGAGCGGCCTCACGTGGTGAGGCGCTCAGCCGGTCTCGTGATCCAGCCGTTTCCGGCCTACGTGTCCAACCGAACTCATCCGAACATACACCCTCATGACCCATCTGTCACGGGTGCAGTCAGATGAGTCTTCCGGCGTGCTCGTAGAGCGGATGGTTGTCGAGCACTCTCTCGCCGCCGAGCCGCGAAAGGTCGAGAGTTGGGCTCGTGCCCAGGATCAACTCGGCCAGGTAACGGCCAACCGCCGGGCTCTGCTGGAACCCGTGGCCCGAGAACCCGGTAGCCAAGAAGAGACCTCTGATCCGCGGCCACTCGCCGAGGATGGCGTTCCCGTCCATGGTGTTCACGTCATAGACGCCGGCCCATGCCGTCTCAACCTTCAGGCTGTCGAACACCGGGAGGTGATCGTGGAGCTCCGGCCAGATGAGATCGGTGAATCTCTGCTGTCCCGCTGGGGTGAAGTCGAAGCCGATCGGGTCCTCGGGCAGCGACCAGGCGATGAGCCAGGAACGGTCGCTCTCCGGGATCGCATAGACCCCGGAAGGCAGGAAGAGGCTGGGCATGCCGGCCGTGGGGACCGTGGTCGAGACCACATAGACCGTTCGCATGAGCGGGATGACGGGTAGCTCGACGCCCAATGGCCGGGCGAGATCAGCAGACCAGGCGCCGGCGCAGTTGACGACCAAGGGGCTCATC
>JBEVIF010000016.1:0-4351 GCA_040510795.1 Acidimicrobiia bacterium | reverse complement strand
GGATCTGCGCCGAGCAGGGGATGCCGCTTCCGGCACCTCCGGCGCCTCAACCGGTGGCCACCCAGACAACGCCTCCGCCCCCGGCTCCGACGGGGGACCAAGTCGTGGTGGCATCGGAGGACCACGACCACCACGGTCGCCATGGGGGAGACGACGAGAACGAGGACGACCACGGCCGTCACGGCGGTGACGATGACGACGAGGACGATCACGGCCGCCATGGGGAGGACCACGGCCGCCATGGGGAGGACCACGATTGAGCCGGCCCTCGATTCAGGGACTCACCGGCCTGGTGGTCTTCATTGCCGGGATCTTGGCCCTTCACGCCACGACGACTGGTCCCGGATCGAGCGAATCTGTCGACACACCGGTCGGGTCGGAGGCCGCGACCATCCAAGGCATGGATCTGTCGGTGCTACGAGCCCTCGAGAGCGAGGGTCGGGCCCGGGTCCTCACGGCCGAAGAGCAGGCGACGATCCCGGCCACGGTGGCCCGGACCCTCATCGAACATGGCGCGGCGCTCACTCTCCCCTCGGGTGGCGACCGATGAGGCGCTTCGACCAGGGTCGGTGGAATCGGATCCTCGTCTGGACCGGAGCCGGTCTTGCCTGGAGCAGTGCCCTGCTCGCAGGTCTTTCCGCACCGGTATCCGGCGAATCCACAGGCATCTCCGGGGAAGGCGGAACTGTGAAGATCGGTGCGAAACAAGCCATGCCCGATCCGCTCGATCAGGGTTTGGTCGTCATTCGTATCGGCCGAGAGCTGAACCCACCACCCGCCGCTCCAGTTGTCCCGACTCCGCAAGCATCGGGGTCCGCGCCCGAGATGACGAGCAGCGGCTCATGATCCATCTCACTTTCCCGGCGATGGGAACGGGGATCGACGCTTGGTGCCCGGACCCTGAATCTGCCGCCGGACTGCGCAACTGGTTCGAGGAAGTGGAGTCAGTCTGCAGCCGTTTTCTCCCCGACAGCGAGTTGAGCCGGGTGAACCGCTCAGCCCTGGGCGAAGTGGTGGTCTCCAGCCTCTTCGCAGAGGTGATGACTGCCGCCGATCGGCTTCGCTCTCTGACCGATGGCTTGGTCGACGTCGGCGTGGGCGGGAGGGTGTCCGATTGGGGCTATGACAGGTCCTTTGACGAAGTGCTCGGGCTCGAGGAAGGCCCTATGCCCCCTCCGCTTCCCCATTGGTCATTGGAGGGCAGGCGCCTCACTCGCTCATCGGGAACGACCGTCGACCTCGGTGGTGTGGCTAAGGGATGGTCCTGCGACCAAGCGATCGAACGGGGGCTGGCGACGGTGGTCTCCGCTGGAGGAGACATAAGGAGCGACGACCCGAGGACGATCGTCTCAGTGATCGATCCCTGGGATGAGGTTGCGGTGCGTCTCCGCTTGGGGATCGGTGCTCTGGCCACCAGCAGCACTACCCGACGGCGATGGAAGGTGGGCGATCGGGAGGTGTGTCATCTGATCGACCCGCGGACCATGGCGCCGATCGACACGGCGATCCTCAGCGCCTCGGTCCTGGCTCGATCGGCGCTCGACGCCGAGGCCGGGGCCAAGGCAGTGCTCTTGCGAGGCGAGGATGGCCTCGCTTGGGCCTCGGAGACGTCATGGGTGGATGCCGCAGTCGTCGTCTGGCGCGACGGGTCGGTCTTCGCCACGCCCGGCATCGAGGTGGCGGCATGAGCGTCGAGTGGCTGATCATCAGGGGATCTGGAGTCGTCGCCTTCGCCTTGCTCAGCACAGCCACGATCTGGGGCCTGCTGGTGAGCACGAAGTTGCTGGGACGATTGGTCAGGGCAAAGCCGCTCACCTGGTTCCACGAGTCTCTGGGGATCGGCGCTCTCTTGGCCACATTGGTCCACGTCGGCGTCCTGTCGGTCCACGAGTTCCTCGACTTCAGCTGGGCCGAGATCCTCGTCCCGGGCCTCTCCGACTGGCGGCCGCTAGCGGTCACCGCCGGCATAGGCGCCCTCTACGGCCTCGTATTGGTCAGCACCAGCTTCTACTTCAAGCGCTGGATCGGTCAGAAGGCCTGGCGGTCGATCCATTTCGCGTCATTTGGCGTGTTCGTCACTTCCCTTGTCCACGGCGTGTGGGCCGGCACCGACACCTCGAGCCCGCTGATGATCGGCCTGTATCTGGGATCGGCCATCGTCGTCTTCTCATTGGTTGCACTCCGCCTCGTTGCCGAGACGGCGAGAACGAGTCCTCCAGCGAAGGAGCCGGTGGGTGCGGCCTGACGGATCTCCCCTAGATTCGCCGGTCATATGACCGACACCTACCGCGACACCATCAAAGAGCTGAGCGACCGCATCGTCGAAGCCCAGAAGCCGATCAAGGTCCTCAGTGCGATCAACTGGGACGATTCGATCAAGGAGAAGTTCTTCGCAACGGAGTTCAAGGAGCTTCCTGCAATAGACCATGCCTACTACGAAGCGCGCGACAGCAAGCTCGATCCCGATGCAACCCGCAACGAGCTGAGGGGCATCGAGGCCGACCTCCAGTCCAAGCTCGGCCCGGTCTCACCGGCCGGCAACCTGATGAGATTCATGTGTGAGCAGTTTCGGCAGACAGTTGACTTGCTCGACGCCAGGGGAACTCCCGGGTTCTCCCAGATCGCCAGCCTGCTCTACGGGACACCGCAGGACGTCTTCCACGTCGGGGGCCCGACGATTGCCGACCTGGCCCAACAGATGAGGCATGTGCTCCAGGGTTTGAATGTGGACTCGGAGACGGAGAAGGACCTCCGGAACATCCCGGGCACAGAGGCGGTGCGGATCCTGCAGAGCCGCGCCGACATCTCGATGGGCAAAGGCATGGTCGATGTTCGGCCAGACGATGGGATCGCGGCGGACGCCGCTGCCGGTAGCGACTACATCAAGGTGAGAGAGGACCGCATGTTCTCCCAGCGTGACCTCGATCTCCTCGAGACCCATGAGGCCTGGGTGCACATCGGGACCACGCAGAACGGCCTGGCCCAGCCGGTATGCACTTTCCTGGGCAAAGCCGCCCCCCGCACGACCGTGACTCAGGAGGGTCTGGCGGTCCTAACCGAGATGCTCAACCTGCGCAGCCATCCCCGTCGTCTCGCCAAGCTCATGCATCGCATCGAGGGAATCAGGGCGGCCAGCGAAGGAGCGAATTTCGTCGAGGTATTCGAGATTTTCCGGACCGATGGGCTCACCGAAGACGAGGCATGGGCGGCCGCTGTTCGCATCTTTCGAGGCAGCCTCCCCGACCAGGGGCCTTTCACCAAGGATCTTGGTTATGGCAAGGGTCTGATCCTCACCCTTCTCTACGTCCGTTTGGCAATCAACCTCGGCCGCTCACATCGGATACCGCTCCTGTTCTGCGGAAAGGTCGACCTACTCGACATGGTGACCCTCCATCAGTTGGAGGAGGAGGAACTCGTCGAGCAACCGAAGTTCATCCCGCCTCCGTTCGATGACATCCCGGCGCTGGCGTCCACCTTGAGCCTGGGCGGGTTCACCGCAATGCTCGACTGGGATCGTCTGGAGGCGGACTACTCGGTGCTCATCTGACGGCGTCGACCCAAACCAGGACCCAATGGCACATTTCGATCTTCCCCTGGACCAACTGAGGACGTATTCCCCGGCTGTCGAACAGGCGGACGACTTCGATGGCTTCTGGTCCACTCAGCTGGAGGAGGCCGCCCGTCACGGCATCGAAGCGACAGTCGAGCCGGCTGGCGACCTCATCAGGTCGGCCGACGTCCTGGATGTCCGGTTCTCCGGGCACGGCGGTGACAGGGTTGCCGCCTGGCTCTACCTGCCACACAAGACGGCCGATGGAGCGCCGGTGGTGGTCGAGTACATCGGTTACAACGGAGGCCGGGGCCGGCCGATCGACTGGCTCCGCTGGTCGAGCGTGGGCTATCCGCATCTCGTCGTGGATTCGAGGGGACAGGGCGGAGGATGGCGATCGGGTGACACACCCGATCCGGGAGACACGGGTGAGGCTGGGAGCAGAGGCTTTGTTGCGCGAGGGCTGTCCGATGCGAAGGACCACTACTACTCGCGGCTTTTCGTCGATGCTGCTCGGGCCGTGGAAGCCACGAGAGCGATCGATTCCGTTGCCGAGCGCCCGGTGGTCGTCTGCGGCGGGAGCCAGGGCGGTGCGCTCGCCCTGGCCGCAGCATGTCTCTCCCAACAAGCGTCTGTGGTTCTTGCCGACGTGCCGTTCCTATCCGACTTTCGCCGGGCGGTTGCAATCACTGACGCCGCGCCGTTCTCCGAGATCAGGGACTACTGCGCGACCTACCCCGATCGGGTTGGGTCCGTGTTCAGGACGCTTTCCTACTTCGACGTCGTCAACCACGCCAAGAG
>JBEVIF010000015.1:0-4943 GCA_040510795.1 Acidimicrobiia bacterium | reverse complement strand
CGATGTCAGGATGCTGCTCGGACGACGTCTCATAGGTCGGAGCAAACGAGCGACACGGCCCGCACCAGTCCGCCCAGAAGTCGATGAAAACGGTGTCGTTCTCCTGGATGGTCTGATCGAAGTTTTCCTTGGTCAGGGCCATAGTGGCCATGCTTCAGCCTTTCAATTGGATTGTGTGCATCGGGTACAACGGAGGACGGGGGAGCTTTGTTCCATGCCTCACAGGTCGGCAGACCCATTCGCCCGGATCACCCATAATCCACGTTATGTCAAGTTGCGTACGGTGAGATGCGATATGAGCCCGCCTTGGGCCATCGGGTGCCTACCCGCCTACTCCAGCGCAGGGTCGACGCAGAGACTTCCCCCGATCCCGGGCTGGGGGTTGAATATCCGGGGCTCGGCCACATATCCGGCTCCTGTGGCCTCGGTGGTGAGAAAGCCCTCTACCGCGTCGGCGAGGGCGTCCGAAGCGGCTGCCACATATTCGGTAGTAGCGAACAGCTCCGCTTCGACCGGATTCGATATGTAGGCCATTTCGGCGAGCACGCTCACTGTGCGAGGGCCGCTGATCATGCCGTATGCATCGCTCCCCCGTGTGCTCAAGACGCTGAGCACCCCTGCATCCGGCGCGGCCGTCCATTCGATGTCGAAGTCGGACAGCGCCGCCATCACGCGGGTCCAAACCAGGCCGCCAAGTCGTCGGGATGCCTCTGACGTGCTCTGGATGAACACTTCCGTGCCCGGTCGGGGCGATGGCCCGGGAGTGGGTGCGTTGTGGTGAATCGAGATGAGCAGGTCGGCGTTGACCCGGTCGGCAAGTCCCGCCCGCACCCCCAGTCTCGAGGCGTAGTCCGCCGTCCTGGTCAGGACCACGTCGATGCCCCGGACGATCAAGTCGGCCTCCAGAGCCTGAGAGACTTCGAGATTCAGATGCTTCTCCATCAGCCCGTTGGCTCCGACAGCGCCGGTGTCCACCTGACCGCCGTGCCCCGGGTCGATCACGACTTGTGTCGTGCCCAAAGTTGTGCCTTCTCGCACCGTGGCTTCGTTTCCGCAGGGCGTGGTGACACGGAATCCCGTCGCCGTTTCCTCCAGCACCGAAACGACCACACCCGTCGGCGTGACGAGTGCCCTGGCGATCTCAGGGAAGGTCGGCGGCGGCTCGGTGGTCGTTGTGGTTGGGACCGTCGTCGTCGTGGTGGTCGTCGACGTCGTGATCTGGGTCGGGATCGTCGTGACCTCCGATCCGGCGCTTCCGGAGCAGGCCCCGATGAGGACGACGAGAACCAGGAGAAGGGGCCGCATTCCCGGGCAGGTTAAACCTGAGGATCGGTCAAGCCGGTAGGCTCTGCAGCGTGTTCGGTCCTCTCAACGGCATGCGTGTCGCTCTGGTCTGTTTCGCAGTTGTGGCCGCCCTGGCCGGGCTGATTGCCGGCTACCCGCTGGTGAGTGCGATCCTGCTGCTCGGGGTGGCGATCCATGGAGTGGGCTGGCTGTATCTCTACCGCGAGCATCTCCGGCGATCACCGCACTGACCAGTCGGTCACACCGCGAGCCACTCCCCCACTGCCTTCGCCAATGACTGCGCCTCGGACTGGAGGCTTTGGTGAGCTGCATCGTGGTCGGAGTCGACGGCGCGTGAGAGGTCGGCGTAGATCTTGAGCTTGGGCTCGGTGCCGCTCGGTCTGACCAGCACCCGGCCCGAATCCCCCAGCGACAACTCGATCAGGTCCTGCTTCCCAAGCCAAATCGGCCGCTCCTCCTCGCCGAGCCGATAGTCGGTCATTTCTGTCACGGCGATGCCTTGGACGCTGGAAGGAGGGCCGCTCCCGAGTCGATCGACTGCCTCAAGCAATGCCGCCTGTCCCTCCGGACCGGCCCTGGCGATGGAGTGCTGGGCGCTGACCCACAAACCGACTTCGTCCCACAGATCGTGGAGCCGATCGAGAACAGTTCGCCCCGCGGATGCTTCCTCGGCGGCGAGATCGGCCATGACGACGGCGGCACTCAGCCCGTCTTTGTCACGAACTGTCTGACCCACCGAATAGCCGAGCGCCTCCTCGTACCCGAATGCGAAGCGACCCGCTCCATTGCTCTCGAGAGCCAGGCCGGCATTGATGATCCATTTGAAGCCGGTCAGGGTCGACTCATGAACCGCTCCTCGGCGGTCGGCGATCCGGCCCAGCATCGGGCTCGACACGATCGAATTGATCACGATCGGTGGCTCGGGATATCGCCAGTAACGCAGGACGTAGTCCCCGAGCAGGCTGCCCAGGTCGTTGCCGCTGAGCAGCCGCCACTCCCCCGCCATGGGCACTGCCGAAGCGAGGCGGTCGGCATCCGGGTCGTTGGCCAGCAACAGGTCGGCGTCGACTTCCCTGGCCAGTTTCAGCGCCAGGTCGAGCGCACCCGCCTCCTCCGGATTGGGGAAGGTGACCGTGGGAAAGGCGCCATCAGGATGCGCCTGTTCCGCGACAGGCAACAGACCACTGTGATTGGCCGAGACGAAAAGCCTCGTCAGGGTGTCGCCACCGACACCGTGAAGCGGGGTGTAGACGATCCTCAGGTCGGACGTCTGCGGGTTGGGGCGGGCCGCGTCCAATTCGAGCTCGTAGGCAGCCAGGATGTCGTCGGGCATTTGTGTGACCAGAGCGGATCCGCCTGCGAACACGCCTTCGATTCGTGGCACGTGGCCAGCGGGGCCGACCGATTCGATGGCGGCAGCGATCTCGGCGTCCGTTGGGGGAATGATCTGCGCGGCATTGCGGTCGTAGACCTTGTAGCCGTTGTCTGCTGGAGGGTTGTGGCTGGCGGTGATCACCACCGCCGCCGGCGCATCGAGGTGCTTGGCTGCGAACGCCACGAGTGGCGTCGGCGTGACCTCCGGGAAGAACCTGACGCCAATCCCGGCCGCTGCTAACACACCTGCAGTGTCCTCCGCAAACGTGCGACTATCGGGCCGGGCGTCAAAGCCCAATGCCACGGGCCGGTCCGGTGGGCCGTTGTGCTTCGTGATCAGGTAGTCGGCGAGCCCTCTCGTCGTGCGGATGACTGTCGCCCGATTCATCCGCCCTGATCCGGGCCCTACCTCACCGCGGATTCCTGCCGTGCCAAAGGTGAGTGGCTCTCTCATCGCTTCGGCCATCGCGGCTCGGTCGCCGGCATCGACAAGGGCCCGAAGGGTCTCCCGTGTCTTGGGATCGGGGTCGCCCTCGATCCACTGCCGGGTGGCCTCGAGTAGATCATTCTCTGTGACAGCGCTCACTGAAGCGGCGAGGCTAAACGCTTCGATCAGTGAGAGTTCTGCTGCCAGTGCCAGGAATCTGCGCACATGTCGTCGAGATCTCGGGTGGTCTGCCAGTCGAGCTCGACGCGCGCCTTCTCCACACTTGCCCAGTTGGAGGCCACGTCGCCTGCCCTCCGCCCGACGATCTCGTAGGGGATGGGTTTGCCTGACTGACGCTCGTATGCGGCGATGACTTCGAGGACGCTGTGTCCCTCGCCGGTGCCCAGGTTGTAGGTGAAGACGCCTTGCTCCCCCGCCCGCTTCTCGAGTGCGGCCACGTGGCCATCGGCCAGATCGGCCACATGGACGAAGTCCCTGACCCCGGTCCCGTCCGGCGTTGGGTAGTCGTTGCCGAACACCTTCACTTTGGAGAGCTCGCCAGAGGCCACCTTGGCCACGTACGGCATGAGGTTGTTGGGAATGCCGGAGGGATCCTCACCTAGGAGCCCCGACTGATGGGCTCCGACCGGGTTGAAATAGCGGAGCAGCGAGATCGACCACTCCGGATCGGAAACGTGAACGTCACGAAGGATCTGCTCCATCATGATCTTGCTCCAGCCGTACGGATTGGTTGCGGCCCCAATCGGTGATGACTCGAGCAGAGGAAGTGTGGCGGGATCGGGATCCCCGTACACGGTGGCCGACGAGCTGAAAACGAATGTCTTCACCTCGGCGCCGCTCAATGCCTCGAGTAGAGCGAATGTGCCCCCGACGTTGTTGTCGTAATAGAGGAGGGGCTTTTCGACCGACTCACCCACCGCTTTCAGAGCGGCGAAGTGAATGCAGGCGTCGTATCCCGACTGCAGGACCTTCTCCATGGCATCCAGGTCGCGCACATCGGCTTCCACGAACTCGGGCTCATGACCGGTGATCCGCCCGATCCGGGCGACTACCGAGCGCTTCGCGTTCACGAGGTTGTCGACGATCACCGGCTCGTGGCCCGCCTCGATCAACGAGACCACGGTGTGACTGCCGATGAACCCGGCTCCGCCTGTTACGAGTACGCGCATTCAGTGATCGTAGGTGGGCCCGGCCATCAAGCCGAAGGGAGAGACAGGACGAACTCCGACCATCCATCCTCGTGCCGGTAGGTCAGATCACCGTCCATGAGGCGGGCGAGGCGACGAGCGACGTTGAGACCGAGGCCAACGGACGCCGCGTGCGGGGTGCCTCTCCCCCGCTCATATGCCCGGAAGATTCGCTCGACGTCAGCGTTGGGAATGGCCTTTCCCGAGTCCTGGATCTTGACCTCGAGACGATCGCCGGCCTTGCCCAGGCTGATCTGGATCTTCTCGCCGCCGTATCGCATCGCATTGGAGACGAGATTGCGGAGGATCTGCCGGGTCCGCCTGGGGTCGGCCATGATCCGGGATGAGCCGTGCAGGACCTTGACGTCGATCGGGTAATCGACCACCTCGAGCACCCGCTCGATCTCCTTCGTGACGTCGAACTCCTGAAGCGCGACCGAGACCTGGCTCAAATCGTCGCGGTAGGCGACGAGGAGGTCTTCGATCAACCACGACGCGTCGTCGGCCTGGCGGGCGATCATTTGCGCCAGGTCTCGGCGCTCCTCGTCGGTGAACGTGTCGTAATGGTCGGCGAGCTCCTGGCCGAGGCCGAGCATGGCCGCCAATGGGTTGCGCAGCTCGTGGGACAC
>JBEVIF010000014.1:0-5902 GCA_040510795.1 Acidimicrobiia bacterium | reverse complement strand
CGGATCGGCACCTCGGCGTGATGGGCTCATCGAAGGATGGACGTCGACGCATCTCACTCGGCCTGTGGGCCGGAGAAGGCCTGTGTGCCTTCCAGGTACCAACGAGTCCCGTGTCGCTCTTCGCTCTTCGAAGCCACGGTCGTTAGTGACGATCAACGTGTCGAGTTGGCTGGCCAACTCGACGTATAGGGCGTCGACCAGTCGTAGGTTTCCCCGTCTACGCCACGCTCCTGAAAGGAGCGGTGCAAGCGGGTGACGAACGATCGGTGAGGATCCGACGAGGTTGACGCGCTCTGCCACCTGTCGGGTAGTGAGCCGACTGGCCCGATGCAACCGTCCGAGTGCGGAGAGGACCTCGGCGTCGAAATGCCCTGGAGCATGAAGCTTTGTGTCGCGCAGGTGTGCCTGCCTTTTGAGCGCGGTAGCCCGGCACCATTGTTCAAAGTCTCGAGGATTACAACGGTTGCGCTCGTCCCTCGTCGTGTAGAAGGGTCAGCACTGCGGCCACCCTCCGGTGTACCTGGGGTTCGTCGGTCAGGCCAAGCTTGAGAAATATGGATGTGGAGTATTTCTCGATCGATGACTCTGACAGGTGTAACTGTTCGGCGATTCCTGCATTGGTTCTACCTTGTGCCATCTGCTCGAGCACCTCCAGCTCGCGTTCTGTGAGCTGTTGAAGACGTGATGGCGAGCGGCTGGTGTTCTGTTCTACAAGGGCGGCGACGACGTCTCGGTCGATGACAGATCCACCTTTGGCGACCTGTCGCACGGCGTCGATCAACTGAGCCGGGTTCCCGACTCTTTCTTTGAGCAGATACGCCAGGCCTTCGGTCCCGTCGCTTAGCAACTCGAGGGCGTAGGTCGCATCGGCGTACTGTGACAAGACGACGACACCAACGTGTTGGTTCGAGGCCCGTATGCGCAACGCGGCGTCGATTCCATCGGTTTGATGACCTGGCGGCATTCGGATGTCGGTGACGATCACATCGGGCTTTGCTCGTGAAACTACGTCTTCCAGCTCGGTTGCGGTCCCCACCACCGCGACCACCTCGATATCGTCGGCGTCCTCCAGTGTGCGGCGGGTGCCTTCACGCACCAGATAGTGATCTTCGGCGATGACGACGCGCAGCTTCGAGGTCATCCTTCCCCATCCGCCGTGAGCGCAAATGATGCGGACACTGTGGTTCCCCGACCGGGGCTCGTCGTCACGTCCAGCCGACCCCCGAGGGCTGCCAGCCGCTCGGAGAGGTTGGCCAGTCCGTGCCCTTCAGAGGCCGCCTCATCGAATCCTCTGCCGTCGTCGCGGATGCTGATGTGCAGAGATCCGTTCGAACGCTCCAGTGTCACCTCGACCTGACTGGCTTGGGCATGCTTGAGACTGTTGGCGAGAGATTCGGCAACCGTGTAGTAGCCAGCGCCCTCGAGCTCCTCGGCCAGGCGGAGGCCCCTGAGGGACAGATCGGCCCGCACCAGTACCGGAACCGGGTTGCGAGCGGCCAGCGCCTCAACGGCGGCAAGCAGGCCACGGTCTCTGAGCAGACTCGGGTGGATCCCGCTGGCAAGCTCACGCAGGTCCCCCAATACTCGCTCCAATCCGGATTGCAGCGAGGCCAGTTCGCCGGCGGCTGCGTCCGGTTCCCGTTCGAGCTGTGTTCGTAGCCGCCCCGCCTGGCCGATCAGAGCCACCAGGTCCTGTTGGATGCCGTCGTGGATATTGCGCTCCATCCTTCGTCGTCCTGCCTCCTCCGCCCGCACCAATCGGGCCCTGGACGCAGCCAACTCGGCGGCCTGCTCGGACAGTCGTGTAGTCAACCGGACGTTTCGTACCGCAAGGGCGGCCTGACGAGCCAGGGTGGCTACGACCGCCTTGTCCTCGTCGGTGAACTCGCCATTGGTCTTGGGGCCGCATTCGACGACGCCAAGCCGTTCATCACGAAGGACGATCGGTACCGTCATCACAGGCTCGCGCTCATCCACGGGGCTGTATGGCGCGATAACGACTCGGGCCCACTGCAGCCCCAACCCTTCCTCGAGCGCCGTCGCCATCAATGGCAGTAGGGACTCCAACTCGTAGGTGTCCTCCAAGGTGGCGCCAAGCCGCTCGATCACCCTGGTCGGATCTGTCTTGGCCCCGAACACCCACCGATCGGCGACGCGCTCGAGCCAGGCGCGCACCGGCTGCAAGGCCAGCGTCGCCACCACAGTCAACGTGATCGCCCAGCCGATCGTCAAGCGCTGCCCAACCGCCAAGCCCAGGGCGGCAGCCGCTCCCACGTAAACCGCAGTGATGGCCAACCACAATGCCCCGTACACCAGAGACCGGCGCAGGACGCGATCGACGTCCACACTCTGAGGGCTCAAGAAGGCGAGAGCGAGGGAAACCGCGATTGACAGCGTCGTCCCTATGTATAGGACCGAAAAGAACCTGTTCGGCCAGTCGAACAGGAGATAGGCCGGGACGGCGAAGGCGGCGATGAACGCGGGTAGCAGTAGCCAGCGAATCTGTTTTCGCTGTATCGATCCGAACCGTCGATAGCGGAGCACCAGCATCACCACGCTCACCACGATCAACACCGAGAGCGCCAACTGGTTCAGGCCGTATGCCAGATCCCCGTCGAGGCCGATGTTCAGAAGATGGAAGGGGTTGTCGACGGGGGCGGTCGGCAAGTAGTCGGGCAGGGGTACCACAGGAGTGGCAACCAGCAAGAAGACGGGAACGAGCAGGAGCCACCAGGCAGCCCCGAGAAGGCGACCCTCGTAGTGCCGATAGATCCGGCCATCCGGGAAGAGCCCGAACAGATAGGCAAAACCGATGGTGGCGATCAGGCTGAACAGCTGGGCAAAGAGATTCATCAAAGCCAGGCTGCGCGCCTCTCTCGACGCCGTGTCCAACGTCAGACTGCCGAGGAGTTGTCCGAAAAGGGAGACACTGGCCGCAACCGCGAACCAGCCCGAAAGAGGGTGGCCGGGTAGTCGCCGCCGGACCAATGCTGCCGCGCCGAGCATTGCCATCGCCGACAGGAGCCACGCCAACTCCCCAGGGAATCCTGCTACCCACACATAGATGATGGCGGCCAGACCGGCAATGAGCCCCGCCACGAGGAGGGTCTCTGGTAGCCAACCCGGGCGGATATGTGGAACATCTTCTCCCCCGGGTTGTGAAGGGTTCGATGTGGAAGACATCGGCATTCAATCATTGCGCGTTCGGTTCCTCGATGCGACGGGGGCAGCCGGAGACCGTGTGTCGGGGTAGCCAGAACGTTATTCGGGGGCCAGGGGGATGGGAACTGATCGGGTGCCTTCGTACTGTCGGTGGCGGGTTGTGCCAACAAGAACGGGCGTCGCCCGAGCGATCGAGGACCCATGAGGAGAGAGGGACGATGAATCGTCACAGAGAAGCAGCCATCACCCTCGGCTTGATGAGGAGGACGTATGCGTAGGACATTGTTGGTGGCCACCGTGACCATGGTCTTCGTGGGACTGCTCTCGGGGACTGCGCTCGCTCACCAATGCATCAACGCGAGCAAGAGCGACCAGTCGGCGGGTGCGCAGGTGATTTTGGGTCCGGACTTCCAAACACCGATCTACATCAGCCAAGGGCTTCAACAACGTCTCGAGCTCGGAGTCATCGATGCCGAGACGTTCGACGAGGAGTTCCACGGCCTCATCGCCTTCGATGTCGACGGCGATGGTATCGCCGACCTGAGCACATGGATCGGCGTCGGGCCAGACGGTGAGGTACCGCTCGAGGCCCAGTTCGCCGGTCCGGCCTGCCTCGGCCTGACCAACATCGGGATCTACCTGACGCAGTGTGTCGGCGCCTAAAGACAGAACCGCGCACGAATTCGACCGGTAGCGAAACCACCAGACGAAACCCGATTGGAACGAGGGAGGAGGGAGACGATGGACCATCGCATTGAATTGACGGAGCGGGATCTGAGTCCACAGCTGAGGCGGGTATCGCTGCTGTTCCTCCTCGCAGGAGTCCTTTTCCTCGGCTTGATCCTTAACCCACTCATCATCGGCTATTTCGATGCGGCAAGGCCATATGACGAGGGTCTTGCGTTCGTGCGGGACCACCTGACCGCCCTGCGGTGGGTATTCACCGGGATCGGGCTCGTCGACTTGTTGCTTGGCGCATCCTTGTGGTTGTGGGGCAACCAGGTGCGCAAGACCGTATCGGGCGGGCAGGCGACGGCGGCCACGGTGGCTGCCTGGGCCGGGTTGTGGGGGGGTGTGGCCGGGCTGGCGGGCAGGCTCAGGCTGGCCTGGTTTCGGAGTGTCGAGGACCTGGTTTTCACGGGAGGTATGCGCTTCGATGTTTGGGAGTTCGTCTTCCTGACCGCCATGCTCGCCGCGACAACGGCGTTCGTGATATTCGGCATCCTCATGATCCGCGGTTCGATGCCGACATGGCTCGGGATCGTTCTGATTGCTTGTGGGTTTCTGCCCTACGTCGGGTTCCTGCCGATGTGGTATTACGTCGGCGCGATTGTTCTCGGTATCACGAACTTGGTCCGCTTCCGCGAAACCAGTTCGACTGCGACAGGAAGGCAACCCACGACGACCGTGTAGCTGTAAGGAGCTTCGGAGCAACTTCGTCCCGGAACCGGACGGCGCAGCTCCTTGCCACGGAAGGCTCACGGACTCTCACGGACTCTGGGCCGAACCAACACCTGGGAGACCAGTGGGCGGTTCAGGCTCCCGCGCCAATCATTTCGGTCACGGCCCATTCATGGACCTGCTCCAGCGTCTCCAGTTGCTCGCTTCCCCTTCTTTCGAGGGCAGCGAAGTCGAACTCGGACCATTCGGGATGAGACGGCGCGGCTGAGCGCATCGTGACCCACAGACCCTGCTTCCCGCGGACGGCCGACATGAGTGTCTCCAACTCCAAGACTCGACTCAGAGGCGAATAGGTGAGTAGATGGCCGTTCAGCTTCAGTCGGCTCGCCCGTTCGGTGAGCAGAGCAGCCGCCCTCTTCAGATTTCCTCCCGAGACCCCGGCCGCGGCCCGGATCTCTTCGAGGACGACCAGGTCCCGCTCGATCGACTCGGCGACCTCTTCGATGATCGGCCCCCACTTCGTCCGGCGATTGCTACGCCAAATCCGCCTGACCAGCGCTGTCCCAGCAGTAGCTCCAGCGCGGTGGTCGTTTAAGTACGTCTCCCAGTACTGCATTGTTTCCATATCCGCGGGCTCTCCTTTGATCGACGTCACCTTGCCCGCCAGTTGACAACTCGTAAACGACGCACCGGCCTCAGCGACCCCCCACAGAGGACCCCCGGCTGATAGCCCTTCAGTCACCGGTAATCTGCCTCGGTCCATCGAAGGAGTCGGCTTGTTCGCGCGTCTGGGACGTTGGTGTTTTCGCAACCGGGGCAAGGTAGCCCTGGGGTGGCTCGCCGCCTTGATTCTCGGTGGCGTCCTGGCAAATGCGGTGATCGGCACCGCTTACAGCACCGAGTTCGCCCTGCCCGATGTCGAGAGCCGACAGGGCTTCGACATCCTCGAGGAGCATTTCGCCGGGTCGGCGGCGGGTGGCGAGGGGGGGACCATCGTCTTCCGTGCCGAGCAGGGGGTGACCGACCCCGAGGTCCAAGCGGCGATGACCGATTTCTTCGATCAGGCGAGCCAGATCGAAGGGATCACCCTGGTCAGCCCCTACACCCCTGAAGGGGCGCAACAGATCGCAGCGCAGGGCCCCGAGGCAGGCAAAATCGCCTACGCCCAGATCGGGATCTCCCGGGACACCACCCTCGAGGAGGCCGGGGAGATCAGCGACCAGCTCCAGGAGCTGATGCCCGAGATCGACGGGCTCCAGATCGAGCTCGGCGGCCAGATCTTCGCCGAATTCGAGGTGCCCAGCTCAGAGCTCCTCGGTATCGCCTTCGCCATCATCGT
>JBEVIF010000013.1:0-4735 GCA_040510795.1 Acidimicrobiia bacterium | reverse complement strand
GGTCGAGGTTGTTGAGCAGACAGCGCAGCGCTGCCTCCTGGAGCCAGCCAGTGGTGTTGAGCCGGGGCCCCCGGGGGGACTGGAGGGGGAAAGACAGGTCGAGCATGAGCGCCTCGAGCCTATCGGCGACCGTCTGCGATCACCCCGCTGGCGTGGTGACCGCTATTTGCGTAACAACCCGTCGAGACGGTGGGAGGCGATACGAGCTCCGATCAGTCCCATCACCAACAGGTAGGCGGCGTGGCCGGCCACAGACCAGTCCAAGATGCCCAGCGAGAAAGCTCGGAGCAACTCGTTCCCTTGATAGAGCGGCGACAATCGGACGAGCTGCTGCAGGGCAGGGGGATAGGTATCGAGGGGATAGAAGGTTGCGGAGAACAGGAACAGCGGCATCGTCACCAGGGAAACCAGGTCGAAGTCCTGCCATGAGCGCATAAAGGTGGTGGCGGCGAGACCGACCGATCCGAAGGCGAATCCGATGAGAACCGCCCCGGGAATGGTGAGGATCGCCCACCAGTTGGTGGTGAGACCCATGATCACCATCACGACGAGGAAGGCGACGGCGTAAAGGGCGCCGCGGAGCAGCGCCCATCCGATCTCGCCGATGGCGATGTCCCTCGGTCCCATCGGGGTGGTGAGGATCCCGTCGTAGACCTTGTCGAACTTGAGCCGGAAAAAGATGTTGAACGTGGTCTCGAGCACCGTCCCGTTCATCGCCGACGCCGCCATCAATGCCGGAGCGACGAAAGCCGTGTAATCGACGGTGACGCCACCGGGCATGGTCACCTCGCCGACGAGGGATCCGATGCCGATCCCGATCGAGAAGAGATAGAAGACGGGCTCGAAGAATCCGGTGATCACGACCTTCCACACCCGCCGGTAGACCAGGTAGTTCCGCTCCCAGATCCGCTGCGCCCGAAATGGCGTCATCCGACCGGGCGGGGTCAAACGCGAGGGTGCAGAGACACTCACGGCTTGAGCCTCCGGTCCAGCCAGCGCGAGCCGAGGACGATGCCGGCGGCAGCCATCGCCACCAGATAGACGACGTTGACCCAAATCGGCAGCGGGGTGACGATCGAGGCATCGGCACCAGGGAGGGCGACTTTGCGTACTAGCTCGACACCATGAAACAGAGGGGTGAAGTAGGCAGCCACTTGCAGTGGATCGGGGAGTTGGCTGATCGGGAAGAAGGTCCCCGAGAACAAGAACAGCGGGATGATCCCGAATCGGAACAAGGTGGAGAGGCTCACCTCGTTCTCACGGGTCACCGTGAACGCCGTGACGGAGGCCTGGAATGCCAGCCCGGTCAGTACCGCCGGTGGGACGGCGAGGAGTGCGGGGCCGAGGTCAAGCGCCCCGAAGGCCACCGAGATGAGGGCGAACACCGTCAGGACGAAGGTGAGCCGAATCGAGCCCCAGATCATCTTGCCCCTCACGATGTCTGTCGGGGAGAGAGGGGTGGTGATTGCGCCATGGAACTCCTTGCGCCATTTGATCCCGGCCATCACCGGGAAGGCTCCCTCGCCCGCCGAGGTCTGCATGGCGGTCGCCGCCATCAGGCCGGTGGCGACGAAGGTCAGGTAGGGCACTCCGAGATCGTCCGTGGATGAGTCGACCAGCGTCCCCAGTCCCAATCCCATTGCAGACAGGAACAGCACCGGGTTCACGAAGCTGGAGATGACCGTGCCACGCCAGACGCGTCGGTAGCCGATGGCCTCCCCCTCGACCCAGCGCCATGACCGAGTCAGGCTGGTCATCAGTCGATGAGCCTTCGGCCAGTGAGCTTGAGGAACACGTCTTCCAGGCTCGACCTGCGCACCAGCACCTGCTCGGGATGGATGCCGTGTTCGGTCAGCTGGTGCTGGGTGTCCTCGGCGTCGTCCGTGTAGACGATCACCCGGTCGGCCAGGATCTCGATGTTGTCTTCCAGCCAATCGAGCCTGCTCGCCATCGCACCCATCAGCTCTTCGGGGAAACGAAGCTCTACCACTTCCCGGGGGGCGTACTGGGCGATGAGTTGACGCGGCGAACCTTCCGCGACGATCTTGCCCTTGTCCATGACCACCAAGCGGTCACAGAGCTGCTCGGCCTCGTCCATGTAGTGGGTGGTGATGATCAGGGTCGCCCCCTCCTTCTTCAGGCGATAGAGCCGGTCCCAGAGGAGATGACGGGCCTGGGGGTCGAGGCCCGTGGTCGGCTCATCGAGGATGACGAGGTCCGGGTCGTTGATCAGCGCGCGTGCGATAGTCAGGCGCCGTTTCATGCCCCCCGACAGCGGCTCGACCGGCGAGTCTGCCCGATCGGTCAGTTGGGCGAACTCGAGCAGATCGACGATTCGCGCCTTGATGTCGGCGCGGTGCATGTCGTGGTATCGCCCATAGACGTAGAGGTTCTCCGAGACGGTGAGCTCGAGGTCGAGATTGTCTTCCTGGGGGACGACGCCGAGGTGTTGTCGGATCTGGCGGCCCTGGGCGTCGGGATCCAGCCCAAAGACCGTGAGCTTGCCTTCGGTGATCGGGCTCACCGTGGTGATCATCTTCATCGTCGAGGTCTTCCCTGCCCCGTTCGGACCGAGGAAGCCGAATGCCTCGCCTTTGGCGATGTCGAAGTCGATGGCATCGACCGCGACGAAATCGTCGAATCTCTTGGTGAGCCCGCGGGCCTGGACGAGCGGTTCAGCCATGACCACTCGACGCTAGTGCAGGCCCGACCCTGTCACGTCGGGATAATCGAGGTCAGTAATGCTCGTATCTGACCACGGTCTCGGACGGTTTCCTTCCCCCGAATCGACTCGGCGCCGTTCCCGCCGTCGGGTACCCGAGGGCAACGGCGTACCGCGTCTCGACCTCATCGGGAGCACCGAGGAAGCGCCTCGCGTCGGCGGGTCGATGGAGGGTGATGGGACACGAGGCGACACCGACAGTCTTCGCCGCGAGCATGATGTTCTGGGCTGCGCGCCCGATGTCGAACAGGTTCCCGCCCTGCTCCTTGACCAGGACGATGGTTGCGGCCGAGGCTCGGATTGGATCGGTGTAGTCGCCGTGCTCGGCGAGACCCTGGAGCCGATCGCCGGTCACGACGATGAACGACCAGTCTTGGCTGTTCTTCGAGCTGCCGGTCCATCGTGCCGCCTCGAGGATCGCGCCAAGATCGTCGTCGCTGAGAGGGTCGGGCTTGAACTCACGGATGGCACGGAGCTTCACGATGAGGTCGTAGGAATCGGTCATGGGCGGCGAGGTTAGGTCAGCGGGGATACAGGATCATCTGGGTGCAGCGGAACAGAGCGATCTTCTTTGCTGTGTCCTCGGCGCTGACCACGACGTCCCAGACCTGGGTCGTTCGCCCGCCGTGGGCCAGGGACCCCTCGGAGAGGAGGGCTCCATCCAATTGGGTGCCCAGGTGATTCGTCTTGAGCTCGATCGTGGTGAACCCGATGGCGCTGTCCGGGAGGTTGGCGACGCACCCGTATCCGGCTGTTGTGTCGGCCAGCGCCACGACGGACGCTGCATGGAGGTAGCCGTTGGAGGCGAGATGCCTCTCCCCGATCTCCATGCGCATGCTCGACGCGCCTTCGGTGATCTCGAGCAGCTCGATCCCGAGGAGCCCGGGGAGACGGGGGGCGCCGAGTTGCTCCAGGGCACGGGAGAGCTCCTGACGGTCCGTGGGAAATGGCGGGATGTCGGGCATGAGGCGGCGACGTTACCGATGCGGTGTCAGGGGAGATGATCGAATAGGTTGACGCAATGCCAACGCCACATATCTCCGCCGAGAAGGGCGAGTTCGCCCCGTCGATCCTGCTCCCGGGCGACCCGCTGCGGGCTCGGCACATCGCCGAGAATTTCCTCGAGGACGCGAAGTTGGTAAACGAGGTTCGCAACATGCTGGGTTACACCGGCACCTACCAGGGCATCCCGGTGTCGGTGATGGGCACGGGCATGGGGATCCCATCGGCCTCGATATATGCCACCGAGCTGATCACCGAGCACGGGGTGGAGCGTCTCATCCGGGTCGGGTCATGTGGCGGGATCCTGCCCTCTGTCGAGCTCCGTGACGTGGTTCTCGCCATCGGGGCCTGTACCGACTCGGGGGTGAACCGGGTTCGTTATGGGGGTTACGACTTCTCTGCGACTGCCGATTTCGAGCTGCTTCGGGCGGCGGCGGATGCTGCCGAATCTCGGGGCATCTCGATCAAGGTGGGCAACGTGCATTCCGCCGACCTCTTTTACAACCCTGATCCCGCGGCATTCGACCGAATGGAAGCGATGGGGGTGCTGGCAGTGGAGATGGAGGCAGCCGGTCTCTACGGCGTGGCTGCTGAGAAAGGGGGCCGGGCACTCACCATCGCGACCGTTTCCGATCACGTCCGCACCGGCGCTTCCACCACAGCCGAGGAGCGTCAGCAGACCTTCGACGGGATGGTGGTCATAGCCCTGGAGACGGTCAGGGTCGACGTCGGGTGAATCCCGCTCTGGACTGATATGTCTGTAGATCGGGCGGCGGCCCGCCGGGGGGCCATCGACGCCTTGCCCTTGTTCGTACCGGCCATCCCGTTCGGGTTGGTCATCGGTCTCGCCATCACCGAGTCCGGAATGAATCCCTTCGTCGGGTGGTCCGGCTCATGGCTGATCTTTGGTGGGGCCGCCCAGCTCACACTGGTCACATTGTTGGGCACGGGTGTGGCCGTTGCGGCTGCGGTAGGAACCGCCCTCGTGGTCAATGCCCGTCATCTGATGTA
>JBEVIF010000012.1:0-14573 GCA_040510795.1 Acidimicrobiia bacterium | reverse complement strand
TTCGTCGCTAAGGCCCAGTTCCCCGTGGTGGAGATTCCGATCGAAGTCCATGCCGTAGGTGCGGTGACTCGTCAATTCGTGTCCTCTCCGCTGCGTCGGAAGCGGCGCAGGTCACCAATTGCCCTGATCCGGTCCTCGGCGACCATGACTGCCGCCAGATTCGGGTTGATCTGCTGATCTTTCGACGCGACGAGAATGGCCTTGGTCGCGTCGAAGATGGAATCGACGCGGTGCATGGCTCGCATCTTCGAGTATCCGTGCAATTCGTCGTGGACGTTGATCAGGCCGCCGGCGTTGACCACGAAATCCGGGGCATACAGGATGCCCCGATCCGCGATGCGATCAGCGTCTTCGTCGGTGGCGAGTTGATTGTTGGCGCTGCCCACAATCGCCTGACAGTTGAGGCGGGGGATCGTCGAGTCGTTCAGCCCTCCTCCGAGAGCGCATGGTGAGTAGAAGTCACAGTCGACGGTGTAGATGTCTTCGATGTCGACGCTCTTCACCCCGTAGGTCTCTACTGCGTCCATGACCGCGCTTTCGCTCGCGTCGGCCACTATGACCTCGGCCCTGGCCTCGACCAGGAGCTGGACGAATGCCGAACCGACCTTGCCTACTCCCTGAACGGCGAACCTGCGGCCCGCTAGATCGGTATCTCCCCAGATGAAGTCGGCCACTGCTCTGGCCGCAGCGAAGAGACCTCGTGAGGTGACGGGCGATGGATCACCCGCGCCGCCCTCGGCCGGTGAGCTGCCCAGGGCCCAGCGGGTCTCACGGCGGATGATGTCGACATCGGTCGTCGTGGTGCCTACGTCCTCCGCAGTGATGTAACGCCCGCGGAGCGAGTCGACGATCCGTCCGTAGGCACGGAGGAGACGCTCGGTCTTGTCGGTAGCCGGATCCCCGATGATCACGGCCTTGCCCCCTCCCAGGTCGAGGCCGGCGGCGGCGGCCTTGTAGGTCATCCCCTTGGCGAGACGGAGGACGTCTACCAATGCGTCCTGTTCGGTCTGGTACGGAAAGAAACGGGTCCCGCCGAGGGCGGGACCCAAAGCCGTGGAATGGATTGCGATTATGGCCCGAAGGCCCGATACGTGGTCGTAGCCGTAGATGATCTGCTCGTGACCTCCACGGGCAACCTCATCGAATACGACCAAGTCCGGTCCTCCGTTCTCGAGGGGCGGTCCTCACTCCGTGACCGATCTTACCTGGACGCCCCTGCCACGGCCCCGCGCCTTGCGGTGCTTGATAGGACTGGTGAACTTCGGGTAAAGCCATGCCAGGATGTTGGTGTGACCAAGACGGCCCATCTTCGGGTTTACACCCCAGAGGGCACCGAGGACGGTGACCCCGTGCCGGCGTTCGTCCGGGGTTATGGGCTGCTGTCTGAGACGGAGAGCGATGCCGACTGGGTAGTGGAGTGGAACGAGCAGCGAATGGTGTGCCCGCGAAACCTGCGTCTTCGTGTCCTCGAGTCGACTGTCGCCTTCGCCAATGCGTTTCGGGGTCTCGGATCCGGCCTCATCCCCGAAGAGGCGGCGCAAGCCGCGGACAGCGAGCTTCGCCGGTATCACCAGGAGCATCCCAGTCATCGTTCCCACGTCCTCACGTCAGCGTGGCACGTACCGGTCCGCTGGTTCACCGCCTTCCAGCCGGAGGACAAGGAGGTGTACGAGGTCGACGGCGCTCCCCGGATTCGGCTCCGGGTCGATCTGGCTGTGGGCCGGAAGCGGGTGGACCATGCCCTGGGGGTGCTCCGTGGCCTCCAGGTCTTCCAGGGCCCAGCCGAGGAGCTTGCTCAGCTGTCGGACTGGATCGAGAGCTTTCCGAGTGGATCGATGCTCGAGCTCGACTACTCGACGGTCTCCGACCTGTTCGCCCCACAAGAGCTGGTGTTCGACGATTCGGTGGAGCTGGTCCGGCGCTCGATCGAGGCCCTCGCCGACGGGGACATGATGGCCGCCGGCGAGAACTACGGACGTGTCGTCTCCCGCTGGGCCCCCGCCTTCTCGGTCACTTTCAGCAGCTGAACCGGCACGCACCAGGCCGCCGGCGCTCCGGGAATAAATCGGACCTTCATACGTTGTCGATTTGTGAACAGAATCACAAGCTGTTCCCCTCCAAGCTTTGCGAGGGCCAGTGGAGCAAGTTTCCGCTACTCCCAGCGGACTCCTTCTCCTCCTCAAACGCTCCACTGGCCTCGCAAACCATTGCCGGCGAAGGTCTCGATGTTGACCCGGGCTCGGAAACGCCTACCATCGTCCCCGACATGACCTGCCCCACGAGCCCGACCCGCTGCGCTTGTCGCTGTGCGGCCGTGCCGTGTGGGTAGCGATGTCCTGAGTCAGCAAAAGACAGACACTCGAAGCCCGCACCGGCACCGGATGCGGGCTTTTGTCGTTCATGGGCCCCTCCGGACCACAGAAGGAGAAAGCCTATGACCAGCCAGTACGCCAAGGTGACCGACGAGCGCGTCGATGTGGAGCTCGACTGCTCAGGGGTGCTCTGCCCCCTACCGGTCTATCGGGCCTCGTTGGCTCTCGGCCAGATGTCACCCGGCCAGGTGCTCAAGTTGATCACGACCGACCCCGGGGCGCTGGAGGACATCCCGGCCCTGGCCAGGCAGACCGGCAACGTATTGCTCGGTGTCGAGCGTGAGGAAACCCGCCAGTTGTTCTGGGTCGAGAAGGCGGTGCGCTCATGACCGACACTCTTACGCAGCCGGCTACCGAAGATCGACAGGAAGAGCGCCGGCGCCGGATCGCCCTGGTCGCCTCGAAGGGGACGCTCGATCAGGCCTACCCGCCTCTCATACTCGCTACGACGGCAGCGAGCCTTGGATGGGAGGCAGGGGTGTACTTCACCTTCTACGGCCTCGACATCATCCACAACGACCGACTGGAGAGCCTGAAGGTGGCGTCGCTGGCCAACCCGGCAGGGCCGATCCAGCTCCCCAACCTGCTCGGCGCACTTCCCGGTGCCACGGCTGCCGCTACCAAGATCATGAAGAAGTGGATGAGCGACGCCCGGATGCCCACCGTTCCCGAATTCATCGAGATGGCTCAAGGCCTCGACGTCCGATTCTTCGCCTGCTCGACGACGATGGGAGTCATGGGCGTGGAGGAGGGCGACCTGATCAAGGGATGCGAGATTGCGGGCGCCGCCGCATTCCTCGACTTCGCTGCGGATGCCGACGTCCAGTTGTTCGTTTGAGCTCGTCAGCCGGCCAGTGATGCAGTCTGCTCGGTCATCGGGAGGCTGAGCTCGAAGCGCGTCCAGCCGCCCCGACGCCGGTAAACGAGGTCTCCACCCATCATCCGAGCAAGCTGTCTCGCGACAGCCAGGCCGAGGCCGACCGAGTCCGGTCTGGCGTCCGATGTTTGCGAGCGGTAGTACGGGTCGAAGATGTGCTCGGCGTCGATGCCCTTGACCCCAGGGCCGTCGTCGCTGACCACGAGCGACGCCATGTTCCGCTGGCTTGACACCTCGACCCGCACCCTTTCGCCTCCATAGCGATGGGCGTTGGTGAGCAGATTTCGGACGATCTGCCTGGTTCGCAGGGTGTCGGCCCACGCCGTCGAGGGGTCCCCGACAATCGCCACTTCGAGATCCACTCCGAGGGATTCGATGATGGACCGGCATTCGTCGAGGAGGTCGATTGACCTGGGGCTGATGGTCAGGTTGCCCGATGCCGCTCTTTCTGCGGTGAGCAGGTCGTCTACCAGGTGGGCTACCTCCTGGCTCTGGCTAGAGATGAGCACGACCATCTCGGCGATCTCCTCGCGTGAGTAGCCTTCGAGACTGTCGGCTAACTCGCCGGAGAACCCGACGACCGCGGCCAGTGGGGTGCGCAGCTCATGGCTCACGGTGGCGATGAAACGGTCCTTGGCTTCCGCCAGCTCCTCCAACCCTTCACGCGCTGACTCTCGCTCCCAGTACGCGCCCACCATGTCGGCGGCCCGCATCAACCCCTCCACCTCGACATCGGTCCAGACATCGTCCCGCCAGAAATCGGAGTAACCCAAGGTCCCCACCCACTGATCCCGAATCATGATCGGGGCCATCAGCTCAGATCGAATGCCCTCGGCCTCGTATCGGGCCCGCACCGGCATCGGCAGGTCGCTTACCCGGATCCGCGCCGGATGACCAGCAGAGAGGACCTCGATGATGTCCGGGAACTGGCTGTAGTCGCCCTCGTCGAAGGAGTCGGGTCCCGAGGGGACGTTGCTGCCCAGGGCCTCCGCCACGATCTCCCAGGTCACGTTGCCGTCCTCGGCAACGCGGTTGATGTCGATGTAGGCGTGGTCGGCTTCGGTGGCATCGAGAAGGGCGCGGAGCGCGGCGGTCAACGGCTGTTCATCGCGACCGGTGAGGAGCGCCTGGGAACAGGTCGCAAGCGCCTTTTGGATGCGCGCCGTGTTGGCCTGATGCTCCGAGGCGTCCGCCAGCGACTGGATCAGCTGCCAGGTGATCCATATGACCAACGCCTGCCCCGGGATCCCGATCATCAGCCGGGCGAACACGACGGAGGCCGGAGGGCGATCGAGGATGAGGGAGGCAACGGTGAAGGCGGCCGTTAGGCTCGAGACGAGCACGAGGGGCGCCACGGACTTTCCCTCGCGGGTGGCCACATAGACGACCGATATGAGGATCAGGCAGGCCAGGGTGTACCCACTGTCGAATGCCGGCGTTCTCCATGCCTCGGTCAGGCTGAGGGCGCAGAGGGTCAGCGCGGAGGCGGCGACCACTACCTCGATTCGCCGACGACGCATCAACTGATAGGTGGCGGTCAGCCCGACGACGGCGTATGCGGCAAGACGGTATCCCGCATCGGGCGTGGCAGCAGACCATGTCCCGTACTCGGCGACGATGCCCAGAACGGTGGCTACGACGACGGCCAACAGCACCGCGACACTGAAGCGCGGCGTAATGACCGGCCTGTTGGTCGGTGCCATGGTCTGACTATCGACAGATTCGGCCTTTGAGTTGAAGGCGCCGCCGGGTCACTCTCCGCGGTAGGCGACGCAGTCGATTTCGACTGCACCCCCGAGAGCTAGATCGACACCGCCAACAGTGATCCGCGCCGGAGGCGATTCGCCGATTGCCGCCATGTACGCCTCGTTCATCAGTTGGAAGTCGGCCATGTCAGATAGGTAGACGTTCATCTTGACGACGTTTTCCAGACCGAGGCCCGTCGCCTCGAGGATCGTCTCGAGGTTCCGGATCGTCTGGGTGGTCTGAGGGCCGACGCCTCCCTCGACCAACTCCGGAGTGTCGCCCATGGTCCCCAGACTCCCCGCCACGTAGACGAAGTCGCCCGCAATCACGGCGTGGCTGAACGAGGGAACGCGGGCGAGCCCCTCGACGACGACCTTCTCCATGTCATGGCCTCCTGACCAATAGAGTCGCTGTCCTGCGAGGAGGAAGGTAGTGAGCGACGATCGCCCGACCGGATGGGGTGGGGACCAGGTCCAACCGCCGGATCTCGAAGATGTGAGAGAGGCGGCGGAGCGGATCGAGGGCCTCGTGTTGCGAACTCCTCTCATGCCGATGCACAGCTACGAGGCCGCGGCCGATATCTACCTGAAGCCAGAGGTCCTTCAGCCGGTGGGGTCGTTCAAGATCCGTGGCGTCGGCAACTGGTCGCTGAGTCTCGCCGAGCAGGAGCGACGGCGCGGGATAGCCACCACCAGCGCAGGGAACACGGCCATGGCGCTGGGGTACATGGGCCGAATCCTCGATGTGCCGGCGCGGTCCCATGTTCCCGACTCCCTCCACCAATCGAAGCGGGAAGCACTCGCTGCCTACGGGGTGGATCTGGTCCACGTGTCGATGACAGACCTGATGCGTTTCATGTTCGAACAGGCATGGCAGGAGGAGCCGCAGAGCTACCTCAATCCCTGGGGTGAGCCGCTGATGATCGCGGGTCACGGAACTATCGGAATCGAGATCTTCGACGAGCTACCGGAACTCGAGTCGGTCTTCATCCCCGTCGGTGGAGGTGCCCTGCTTGGAGGCGTTGCCTCGGTGCTGAAGACGCTCAACCCGGACATCCGGGTCTACGCGGTGCAGGCTCGGGTCAACTCGGCGCTCGCTGCTGCGTTCGAAGCTGGCGGGCCGAGATGGATCGAATGGCAGGACACCATCGTCGAAGGCGCCTCCACCCCCGTCATCACCGACGAGATGTTCCCGATGCTCCGGCGGCTGGTCGACCATCTGGTGCTCGTGGGAGAGGACGAGGTGATGGCGGCGATGAGGGTGCTCGCATTGGGAGACAAGCTGGTCACCGAGGGCGCGGGTGCAGCTGCCGTCGCGGCCGCACTGGCGACGCCGGTGGAGGAGCGGGGCCTCAGCGTCTGCGTCGTGAGTGGCGGAAGCGTCGATCGGACGCTGTTTGCCAGGGTGTTGGGCGAAAATGGGACCGAGCCCATCGGTAGCCTTTACTGATGCATCGG
The DNA here is from genome assembly GCA_040510795.1 of Acidimicrobiia bacterium. Taxonomy (GTDB): domain Bacteria; phylum Actinomycetota; class Acidimicrobiia; order Spongiisociales; family ZC4RG35; genus JARDZU01. Next base: position 8,121 of record JBEVIF010000012.1, on the reverse strand, counting down.
CTGACCGCGGCCGCGGCCGCACTCATCGTGATCGCGGCCTGCACGGGAGACTCGGGCACGACGTCGACGGTCGTCGACCAGACGACTGCGCCAGAGGCCACCGAGCCTTTGCCCACGGACGTGTCGGAACTCCCCGGCCGCCTCGTAGTCGTGGACGACGACGGCAACATTGTCACCATGGGGCCAGACGGCTCTGCTTCGGCCAATATCACCCAGGACGGCGGTGAGGCAGCCGGGTATCGGCAGCCGGCCTTTTCCCCGGTTTCCGACACTGTTGTCTGGTCGGAGATCAATGCTGAGGGATCAGGCTTGGGCTCCAGTGACGGGCAGGGCGAGAACCGAATCTCGCTACCGATGGCAGCCCCTCCGTTCTACATGTTCTGGTCACCCGACGGCAACGGGATCGGTGTCTTGCACAACAGTGCCGCCGGAGCGATCGAGTTCGAGGTCGTCAACGTCAGCGCGACCACTTCCGAGGTGCTGGCGGAGGGTTCCTCGTTCTACTTCTCGTGGAGCCCGGACAGCAGCCAGGTCGCCGCTCACGCCCGGCCGGAGTTCTTCGGCACTATCGGCCTCGACGGAGAGAGCTCCGACCTGGGGGCCACCGCCCCGGGCTACCAGGCACCGCATTGGATCCCTGCGGGGATCCTCCACCTCGCCGAAGCCGGGCTCGAGCTGCGCCAGACCGGCGGCGAATCACGCTTGCTCGCCACTGCTCCAGGACCGGTTGCTTTCGTGGCCAACCGACAAGGCACCAGCGTGGCCGTTCAGTCATTCGTCGAGGAAGAGACGCCCCCTGGGGTGAACGCCGCTGTCACCGAGACGCCGGCAATTCCCTCGAACACGGTCGTTGTCATAGACGTCGACAGCGGAGAGATGTCCGAGGTGGTCGGTGCCGCCTCGTTGGGTCTGTTCTGGAGCCCTGACGGGGAATCGCTACTGGTCCTGACCCCTGACGAAGGTGGTGCCGCGGAGCTGGCCACGACCGTCTGGCGGGCGGGAGAGACGACCGAGCTGTCGACCATCTCGCCAAATCCGACCTTCGTCGGCGATGTGCTCCGGTTCTTCGACCAGTACGGCCAGTCACTGCAGCTGTGGTCTCCGGATTCGGCGGCATTCGCTCTGCCCGGTGCGATCGACGACGACCCGGGTATCTGGGTCTACCTCGTCGCCGGTGGCGACCCGGTCAACGTCCACGACGGGTCCTGGGTGTCCTGGTCAGCCGCCTGATCGAGGGAAATCTGTAGGTTCTCGTCCGTGAGCGTTTTCACTGGATTGACCGACTTCGACCCCGCACCCTCCTTGCAAACGCCGGCTTCGGTGACCGTCTCGACCAGAACTGCCCCGGACGCGCCCGTCATTGGCTACCTCGTCGCCAGGAACAGCGCCGACCCCGGCGAACACGGGCTGGACGGCGTCGCGTTCGAAGCAGCAGGGTTTGAAGGCAGGGTCGGTCAGACGATCGTTTTGCCTTCCGCCGACGGCCCGCTGACTGTCCTGGTCGGTGTCGGCGAGTCGGGAGATCTGGACGCTGACAGGCTGAGGGATGCTGGAGCCGCCTTTGCCCGAGCCACCGAACGTCACCGCAACCTGACCCTGAGGCTGGGCGAGATTGGCGTCGTCGCCCCCGACGTTGCTGGACAGGTGTTGGTGGAGGGGGCTCTGCTGGCCCGTTATCGATACGACGTTCTGAAGGCGAAGGCCACGGTGGAGCCCATAGAGGCCCTTGCCCTGGTCATCGACGGGAGTCGCTCGGCCGGAGTCAGACGTGGCGCCGCCCGTGGGGTCTTCACGGCTGAAGCGACCAGCATCGCCCGTGACCTCGCCAATACTCCGCCCGCTCTTCTCACCGCCATCGACATGGCCGAGTTGGCGAGCCGGTTCGGAAAGGAGCGTGGCCTGGCTGTCGAGATATTCGACAAGAAAGCACTGATCGATCTGGGCTGCGGCGGCCTGCTCGGGGTAAACGCAGGCAGCGCCGAGGAACCCCGCATGATCAGGTTGAGTTACCGGCCCGCCCGCCCGAGGGGGCATCTGACTCTCGTCGGCAAGGGAATCATGTATGACGCCGGTGGAATGGCCCTCAAGCCGGCAGACGATGTCCACGCGACTATGAAGAACGACATGTCGGGAGCCGGGGCCATCTTGGCTGCGATGGCCCAACTCGAGGGCCTTGGCTGCAAGGCGGCCGTGACCGGGTACCTGATGTGCACCGACAACCGGCCATCCGAGACCTCGATCGCGATGGGAGACGTGCTGACTGTGTACGGGGGCAAGACCGTGGAGGTGAAGAACACCGACGCCGAGGGACGGCTGGTGATGGCCGATGCCCTGGTGCTCGCTACCGAGGACGAAACCGATGCCATCGTCGACATCGCGACGCTGACCGGGGCGGCTATGCGAGCTCTCGGCACCCAGGTGGCGGGCCTGATCGGTAACAACGCCGGTCTGGTCGCTCAAGTAGAGGCGTCTGCCGCGGTCACCGGGGAGTCGGTTTGGGAGCTGCCCCTCGAGCGCCGCTATCGGGGTGATCTCAATTCGGACATCGCTGACATCAAGAATTTGGGAGGTGCCAACGCCGGGGCCATAACCGCGGCTTTGTTCCTCGACGAGTTCGTCGCGGGCAAACCATGGGCCCACATCGACATCGCGGGCACGGCACAGAACGACCGGGACACGTCATGGCGCCCACCGGGCTGCACCGGGTTCGGCGCCCGGCTCCTCGTCGGGCTTGCGTTGAATTTCAAGCGGCCGGAAGCCTGAAAGGAACTCGACGGAATGGACGCCACGACAGTTGCGGAGAAGAGGCCGTTCTCGGAGCGCATGCTCGATGGGATAGAGAAGGCGGGGAACAAGGTCCCCCATCCGGTGATGATGTTCGTCTACCTGATCATCTTCATCGCTGTGCTTTCCGCCGTTCTTTCCTGGATCGGCGTCACTGTCACCGAGGAGATTGCGGTCCCCGTCCCCCAAGCTGAATCAGTGGATGCCCACGGGGGCCTCGGGGGATCTGATGCCCCATACGACTCGACCCCCCTCGAGCCCAACTTCGAGCCCGAATACGAGATCGAAACACAGACAATCGATGTTCAGAGCCTTCTCGACGTGGAGGGGCTGAGGTTCGTCTTCACGTCCTTCGTGAACAACTTCGCCGGCTTCAGTGTGGTGGCCGTCACCTTCGTGGCCATGGCAGGCGTGGGCGTCGCCGAACACGCCGGCCTGATGGCCGCATTGATCCGCAAGCTGGTCAAAGTCGCACCCCGCAACGTGATTGCCTTCATCCTGATCTTCGTCGGGGTCCTCTCCAGCGTGGCCTCTGACGCCGGATACTTGATCCTGATCCCGCTCGGAGCTGCGGCCTTCCTCACATTGGGGCGTCATCCCCTGGCGGGTATGGCCGCTGCCTTCGCCGGGGTCGGTGCGATCTTCGGGGTCAACCTCCTCATCACGCCCATCGACAGCATGCTGACCGAGATCACCAACGAGGCGATCCCTTCGGGAACCGAACCTCTCACTGTCACTGCCAACTACTTCTTCTCGGTGGCGTCGAGCGTCGTCCTCGCGGTCGTTGCCATGTTCGTCACCCAGCGCATCGTGGAGAAGAGACTCGGTCCGTACGACGCCGCCCACGGAGCGGCCGACGCAACCACTGAGGAGTTGGATGGTGAAGCACTGGCAGCCGAGGCGCGGGGCCTGCGTTTTGCGTTCTACGGGCTGCTCGGCTCACTGGCGGTGATCGCGTTGCTCACGTTCCCTTCAGGCGCTCCTCTGCGTGATCCGGTAACCGGGTCGATCGTCGGCACCACCCCATTCATGGACAGCCTGCTCTTCCTCATCACGCTGATCTTCCTGGTGTGCGGCATCTTCTACGGGATGGGAGCGAAGTCGATGTCGGGGAGTGGTGATGTCATTGCCGGTGTCACCAAGACCTTCGCCGGGTTGGCCGGCCTGGTCTTCATGCTCCTGATGATCAGCCAGTTCATCGCCTACTTCAACTACACGAACCTGCCCCGGGTTGCCGCGATCGAGATGGCCCATCTGCTCGAGACGGCCAACATCGGTGGTCTCGCCCTGCTGATCGGATTCATCCTGGTGATCGTCATCCTCGACTTCATCCTGCCGGGAGTGGTCCCGAAATGGGCCATCTTCGCCCCGGTGTTCATTCCCATCTTCATTCGCCTGGGGGTGACTCCACAGACCGTCCTCGCCGCCTATCGGGTGGGGGATTCGCCGGTCAACGTGATCACTCCGCTGATGGTCTATTTGCCGTTCATCGTCACGATTGCCCAGCGCTACAGGACAGACGCCGGAATCGGCACTGTCGTGGCGCTGATGATCCCGTTCGTCATCGCCATCCTGATCGCCTGGATTCTGTTGTTCGTGATCTGGTTCTGGCTCGGGATCCCGCTGGGACCCGGGTACCCGATCACGACCTAGGGCATGTCCGACGCCACCATCGTCTACCTGGTGCTGCTGGCGGTCGTCGCCCTGTTCATCTGGAACAAGGTGCCGGTCGAGGTGGTCGCCGTGGGATCGGCGCTCACCCTGGCGGCGACCGGTGTTCTCTCTCTGGATCAGGCGCTGTCCGGTTTCGGCGATACAACGGTGCTCTTCATCGCGGCCTTGTTCGTCGTGAGCGAGGGGATCGACTCGACCGGAGTCACCACCTGGGCGGGTCAACAACTGATCGATCGGGCCGGAGCGAGCAGGACGAGGCTCGTCGTCTTGATGATGCTCCTCGTCGCTGTGCTCACCGCGGTGATCAGTGTCAACGGGGCGGTGGCGGCGCTGCTGCCCATGGTGGTGGTGATCGCCCTTCGGGTCGCCCGAACGCCGTCCAGCCTGCTGATGCCTTTGGCCTTTGGCGCTCACGCCGGGTCGTTGCTCGCCCTTACCGGGACTCCGGTTCACATCCTCGTCTCCGACGCCGCGATCGAGGCCGGCGAGGCCGGGTTCAGCTATTTCGAGTTCGGTCTCGTCGGCGTCCCGGTGGTTATCGGCGCGATCGCGATCGTCGTCGTCTTCGGTTCCCGTCTCCTTCCCGAGCGTATCGCGGAATCGATCCCTCCCAATCTCAGCGACCACGCTCGGACCCTCATCGATCAATACTCGCTCGGCGATTGGGTGGCGCGGCTCGAGGTCCGGGACGTCTCACCGCTGATCGGCGAGTCGTCTTCCTCGATCGATCTCGACGCTTTCCCCGATCTCAACTTGGTCGGAGTCCAAGGGGAGCGGGGCGTGGCTCTGCCTGCGAGCTCGCCGATTGGGCCGGGCTTTGTTATCACCGTAAGGGGAGCAACGGACATCATCCACCGTTTCGCCGATGACAACCTCCTGGTGCACCTACCGGGGAAGACTGGCGGGAAGCTCATCGATCGCCAGATCGGCGTCGTCGAAGTGGTCATTCCCCCTCGGTCGGACTTGGTCGGGGAGAAGATGTTCCCCGGGATGATCACCGAGAGTGGGGACTTCGTCGTCCTGGCCATCCAGCGCAGCGGTGAGACCTCGACCGCGGGCCGACACCGCTGGCAGTCGGCGACACCATGCTGCTCCAGGGGACCTGGGACGCACTGGACCGCAGGGTCGAGTCGGACCGGGATGTCCTCGTGGTGGACTCTCCCTCGCTGGTCCGTCGCCAAGCGATCGCCCTCGGACCGCGGGCGTGGTGGGCGATCGCGATCCTCGTTGGGATGGTGATCCTCCTCGCCACCAATGCCGTTCCCGCAGTGGAGGCGGCGCTTCTCGCCGCCGGGGCAATGATCCTGACCCGGGTCGTCACCATCTATCAGGCCTACAGGTCAGTTTCCTGGACCACTGTTGTCCTGGTAGCCGGGATGATCCCATTATCGACGGCGGTCACCCAGAGCGGCGCCGCTGACGACATCGCGCAGGTCCTCATCGACGTCGTGGGGAACTACGGTCCATACGCGCTTCTCCTCGGGCTCTTCGTCCTCACCGCCATCTTTGGCCAGCTGATATCGAACATGGCCACCGCCCTCATAGTGATCCCGATCGCCGTCACCGCGGCCCTCGACATGGGGATCTCGGTGCGGCCGGTGCTGATGTCGTTGACGGTCGCGGCTGCGGGTGCATTTCTCACCCCGGTGGCCACACCGGTCAACCTGATGGTCCAAGGCCCCGGCGGGTACGAGTTCGGCGACTACTGGAAGCTCGGCCTTCCCATGTTGCTGCTCTTCATGGCGGCGGCGGTCCTGCTGGTCCCTGTGTTCTGGCCGTTCTAGCGCCCGGTCAGACCTGGGCCGGTTCCTTCTTCTGCGACTGCCGCCAGGCCGGGATGTAGAGGGGGGCGGCGGCGGCCAGGACCAGAGCCCCGACATATGTCGCAGTGCTTAGCGAGGTTGCCTCGGCAAGGGCGGTGAGCGCAATCAAGCCCAACGCACCGGCGGACAGACCCGCCATCGAGTTGAGGGACGAAACAGTGGCACGAAACGTGCCATCGACCTGGCGATGGAGAAGGGTCATGTGGATCGGGTTGGAGGCGCCGTGGAACAGGTATGCGGTCAGATAGGCCACGATTACGCCGGGCACCCCGGCGGCGAATCCGATCCCGACCACCGCGATCCCCTGGAGCACTCGAAGCATCATGGCCGCCGGAGCCAGGCCGACACGACGACCCAGCCAGGGCACCGTGGCCGCCCCTGCTGCCGACACCAGCCAGGCCGCTGAGGCGGCAGGGCCGGTGATCGCTGCCGCCCGGTCGGCGTCACCGAGGATCTCGGATAGACGCAGCGGGGTGAAAGTCTCGAAAGTGGCCATCCCAAAGCCCCAGAACAACTCGACCGACACGATGGCGAGGAGAACCCGGTTGTCCCGCAGGAGTCGAAGCCCACCTCTGATCGCAGCAGGTGTCTCACGGGCCGCGCGTGTGGCCGCCTGCCAACCCTTATCAGATCGGATCTCGGTCATCAGTAGGACGACGCCGAGCAGGCTGATGAGCTGCAGCGCCAGAGAAACGACCACCGGGGTGGCGAGAGCTTCGAGACCCCTGATCGGATCCAGTGTGACGAGAAGCCCGCTGAGCAGGGCGCCGGCGGCAATGGCGACCCCGAGGGCAATCCCGGCGCCACTGAGCCCTTGCTGGATCTGCGCCTCGGGATCGGCGGCGTGGGTCGCATCGACGTACCAGGCTTCCAGCGGCCCGCTGTCGAGGGCCCGGAACACACCCTGGAGGGCGAAGGCGACGAAGAAGACCGCAAAGGAGTCAGCTAGGAGATAAAGGCCGACCGATGCCATCCCGACCAGAGCCGATGCCATCAGCACTTGCTTGCGACCCAGCGAGTCGGCCAGGCCGCCGGTGGGCAGCTCGAGGAAGAGGACGATGAGGCCCTGTCCGGCGGCCGCAAGCCCGATCTCGCTGAGGGAAAGGCCACGCTCCAACGGCAGCAGGACGAACACAGGGATGAGGAGGCCGGTGGGGAACCACCGCATCGCTACGAGTGTCAGATATCGCCGCCGGACCGCACGTGCGGTCAGAGCATGGGTCATATCCGCCCGTCCGGCTGAGGGAAGGCGAACGTGCAGAAGATGACGCGGGCAGGGTCAGGACCGGCCTCGAGCTTCCGATACCGCTCGATGACCGCGGTCAGCTCTTTGCCGAGATCCCGGAGCTGGGTCGCGGATAGCTCGAGGAGGTAGTCGGAAGAGCCGGCCGCGTCCCGCCACTCGACCGGCCAGTCCCACTCCGATGCGAACCACTCCTCGGCGAACACCTGGAACCGGCGCAACGATTCGCCGTGCAACCATTCGGCGGCGGCGATCCCGTCGGGGTCCTCGCTGACATCGCTGGAGAACCAGGAGTGCATCTCGTGGGAGGGACGCCACCACCGCTCCCTTCCTTTACCTTCGCCGGTCTCCTCGACCAGCCCGACCGACGCCAGCTTTCGCAAGTGGTAGCTGGTGGCTCCGGTGTTGGTGCCGAGGACTTCAGCCAGAGTCGTGGCGGTTGCCGGCCCATTGAGCCGGAGCTCGCCGAGAAGACGGCTGCGCAGCGGATGGGCCAGGATCTTGACCGCCACCGGATCGAGACGTGGATAGGGGGCTGTGGTCGTCACATCCTGCACAATAGTTGTGCAAACGAATTGTGCAAACCGGAAGGTCAGC
>JBEVIF010000011.1:0-5427 GCA_040510795.1 Acidimicrobiia bacterium | reverse complement strand
CCCTATCAAGCACTGCTCACCCCGATCTTCCTCATGTTCTCCACATTGGGGTTGACCAACAACCTGTTTGGTCTGGCAATCGTGCACACCCTGATCCAGCTCCCGTTCAGCATCTACATCATGCGCAACGCCTTCGAGGCCGTTCCTCGCGAATTGGAAGAGGCGGCCCTGGTGGACGGTGCCAGCACATGGCAGGTTCTGCGGCGGGTATTCCTGCCCAACATGGTCCCCGCGATCATCACCGTGACCCTGTTTGCCTTCGTCATGTCATGGAACGAGTTCTTGGGAGCCCTGGTGATGCTGACCAGGGACACCACTCTCACCTTGCCCCTGGTGCTCGCCGCTGCCCGCAGCGTCACCAGCCTGGGCAGCACCGACTGGGGGATGCTCCAGGCAGGAGTGACCGTCGCGATCATCCCCTGTGTCCTGTTCTACCTCTTGCTCCAGCGCTACTACGTCTCGGGTCTGCTCACCGGGGCAGTCAAGTAGGGCGGATCAGGCGTCGTCCTCGGTCTCGATGCCGAGGGCAACGAAGATCCGGTGTTTCTCTTCGTCGAAGTGACTCTGGCTGACCTGGTCCGCCGCGAAGTTGTCGCTGAGACGGGCGAACTCTTCGTACAGGTGGGCCTCCTCGTCGGCGGTCAGCTTGGGCGGCCCATCGCCCTTGGCCTCTTGGCGCTCCTGTTTGTCTTCCTTCTTCTGCTGCCGGGCCAGCTCTCGCGACCGCTTTGCCATCGCCTCGCGCCCTCGCTTGGCCATTTCAGTTGCACGCCCCGAGCAAGTCGGATTTGATCATGGATGGGCCCTTCCTGGCTGCCTCTTACCAAAGACCCTAACCGTCGGTGGGGGCTGAGCAGGGGGAACGTCTTCTGCTTTGACGACGCCACCGGCTAGCATGGGCGCACAGCGCACGCCTGATGCGTGCTGCGCCTTTCTTCGCTTCCTTCGTTCCGTCGGGTGAAGTCACCGCAGGGCCCAAGCCGAGACTCCCCGCTTCACGCGCACCGTCCCGGATGTCCCGGCGGGGCGTGATGAGTACGACGGCACGAGCTCAAAGGAGCATGCACATGTCCACCAACATCTACGTGGGGAACCTCACGTTCGACACCGACTCGCGGCGTCTCGAGGATCTCTTCTCCGAGCACGGCACCGTGACCAAGGCCCAGGTCATCACCGATCGTGAGACCGGCCGCTCCCGTGGCTTCGGCTTCGTCGAGATGGGCTCGGCCGAGGCTGCCGAGAAGGCCATCTCGGCCCTCAACGGCAAGGACCTCGGCGGGCGTCAGCTCACCGTGAACCTCGCCAAAGAGCGCTCGCGTTGATCAAAGCCGTCCCCAAGCCAAAGCGCGACGGGGCCAAGCACAAAGCGGATCGGTGCACCGGTTGCGGTCATCCCCTCAAGGAGCACCGCCAATCGGCCTGCACCGTCCCGCAGTGCCGTTGTGAGTTGTCTTCCTCTCAAGGAGCACCCACAACCTGAACTCGATGCAGGGGGTGTCACACATACGTGACGCCCTGCATTACATAGCGAGCTTGCGACACCCGTTGCTCCGCAAACGATTGTCGCCCTAGACTCGCCGGCGTGGATCACCCATGACCACGCCAGTCAGAACCGGCGTAATCGGAGACGACCTCACCTTTTCCCGCGAGATGGACGGGATGAGGATCGACTATCAGGTCCCGGTCGAGATGCCGGATGGCGCCGTGCTTCGCGCAGACGTCTTTCGACCGATCGGAGAGGGCGCATACCCCGTGATCCTCACCCATGGCGTGTATGCCAAAGGTCTCCCCTTCAACGGGCCCATCTACAAGATGCAGTGGGACAAGCTCGTGGCCAAGGATCCGAGCGTCCTCGATGGCTCGACCAACAAGCACCAGGCTTGGGAGGTCACCGACCCCGAGCGGTGGGTGCCTCACGGTTACGCCCTGGCCCGGGTCGATTCCCGGGGAGCCGGGTGGTCGCCAGGTGTGCTCTGGCCCCGCAACCCGCTCGAGTTCGACGACATCGCGACCTCAGTGGAATGGGCTGGAACCCAGCCCTGGAGCAGCGGACGGGTCGGCATCCTCGGCATCTCCTACTACGCGGTCATGGGATGGGCCGCCGCCGAGCGCCAGCCCGAGCACCTGGCTGCCCTCATCGCCTGGGAGGGCTTCACCGACTCCTATCGCGACGCCTACTACCACGGAGGCATCCTCAGCGAGTTCACCAGACGCTGGCAGGAGCGCCAGATCAACCCGATCCAGTATGGCCAGGGGGAGCGGGCCCCGGTCAATCCCAATACCGGCCAGTCGGTAGCCGGCCCCCTCACCCTCCCTGACGACGAGCTGGTGGCGAACCGACAGGAGTCGTTCCCGGAGATCAAGGGCCATCCCCTCTTCGACGAGTGGCACCGCGAGCGCGCCGTGGACCTGTCAAGGGTCTCCGTGCCCTTCCTCTCGGCGGCTAACTGGGGCGGCCAGGGCATTCACCCGCGGGGCAACTTCAACGGTTTTGTCGAAGCTTCTTCCGAGGACAAATGGCTCGAGGCGCACGGTGACACCCACTGGACCCACTTCTACTCGTCGTACGGGCGTGAGCTGCAGAAGCGCTTCTTCGACCACTTCCTCAAAGGAGAGGACAACGGCTTCGACCGCACACCTCGGGTCCAGCTCAACATCAGACACCCCGGGGAGAGATTCGTGTGGCGGGGGGAAGACGAGTGGCCCCTGGCACGTACGCGATGGACCGAGCATTACCTGCATCCCGATCTTTCCCTGAGCACCGATGCCCCGGCCACCGCCGGTGAGCTCGATTACGAGGCCCTGGGTGACGGGCTCTCGTTCAAGACCGCGTCGTTTGCTGAGGAGATCGAGATCACCGGCCCGCTCGCAGCCAAGCTCTTCGTGTCCTCCACCACATCCGACGTCGACATGTTCCTCATCGTGCAACTCTTCGACCCGGATGGCGAGGAGGTCACCTTCGAGGGATCGACCGACCCCAACACCCCGATCGCCAACGGCTGGCTCCGGGCCAGCCACCGCGCCCTCGACCCGGAGAGGTCCAAGCCCTGGCGACCTTTTCACCCCCATGACCGCGTCGATCCGCTGGAGCCGGGCGTGGTCTATGAGCTCGACATCGAGATCGTCCCGACTTGCATCGTGATCCCCGAGGGATACCGGCTCGGGCTCTGGGTGCGGGGCAAGGACTACGAGTATCGGGGGCCACTCGATGAGTACGGTCAGAGCTTCTATTACGCCACGCGGGGAACGGGTGGCATGACACATGCCGATCCCGACGACCGCCCGCCGGATGTTTTCGGGGGCGAGGTGACGGTCCACATCGGACCGGAGCATCCCTCGCACCTTCTGGTGCCGATCATCCCAAAGAAAGACGAATGAGGAGGCAAATCCGATCATGACGACCACGGTCGACTTCGTCGTCGCCGGTGGCGGGCACAACAGCCTGATCACCGCCGCATATCTGGCCCGGGCCGGCCAGGAGGTGGTCGTGTTGGACGTTCGCTCCGAGGCAGGAGGGGGGGCGGCGACCGAGGAGATCCTCACGCCCGGTTTCCTCTTCGACACCTGCTCCACAGGGCAGACCTTGATCCAGGTCAACCCCGTGCTGTCTAAGGACGAGCTCGGTCTCGTGTCGGAATTCGGCCTCACCTACATCGAGCCCGACCCGGTGGCCCATGTCGTCTTCCCTGACGGCGAGACCTTCACGATGTGGCTCGACGTCGAGCGCACCATCGAGGAGATCGCCCGGTTCTCCGCCGCCGACGCTGTCGCCTATCGGCGGATGCTCGATGAGTTCGACGAGGTGAAGGGGGTATACAGCTCCTACCGCTTCACGCCGATCGGGTACGGCCCTTCGATCGACGAAGCCCTGGCGGCTCACCCGGCCGGAGCGATATGGCGCCGTCGCAATGTCATGTCGGCATGGGATGTGATCCGGCGGGAGTTTGAGAGCCGGCACATCCAGGCGTTCATGTCGTGGATGGCGTTCATGACCTCACAGCCGATCGACTCGCCGGGATCGGGCTATCTCGCCTACTCCCTGGTGGGGGGTCGTCAACGAAGCAGCTGGTCGGTCCCGCTCGGCGGGTCGGCCAGCCTGCCCCGGGCCCTGGTCGCCGCTCTCGAGGCGTACGGAGGCTCGGTGGTAACGGACACGCTGGTCACCTCGCTGATCACCGAGGAGGGGCGTTGTGTCGGCGTCGAGACGGAGGATGGCAGCGAATACCGGGCACGGGTCGGGGTGGTCTCCTCCATCCATGTGAAAGACCTGGTCGGCATGGCGCCCGCCGAGATGTGGGGCGAGGGCTTCGTCTACGGGGTGGACACCTACGACGAAGGGCTTTCTTCGTTTGCGTCCTATTACGCCGCCACCGAGGCGCCGCAGTTCCGCTCGTCCGGACCCGAGCCGATCGGCGCGGTCTCAGCTGGCACCGCGCCCTGGCCCGAAGACGTGATCGAGTTCGGCCGTGGGCTGCGCGAGCGCCGGCTTCACCGACCCGGCACCTTCCTTCTCTTCGCCACACCCACCCTCGTCGACGAGACTCGGGCCCCCGCAGGCGGCCACACCGTCAAGATCCTCAGCCTGGCCCCTTACGAGTGCCCCGACGACCTTGGGGACTGGGACACGGGGAAGGACGTCCTGGCCGCCGAGCACTTCCAGACCTTGCGCGTTTGCGCGCCCAACCTGACTGAGGAGAAGATCCTGGCCTGGAAGGCGAAGAGCCCGGTCGACATCGAGGCGGGAAACCCGCACATGTGGCGGGGCACCATCCATGGCGGTGACCGCGGGCTGGCCTACGGCGGCCCCCAGCGACCGGTGCCGGGATGGGCCTCGCACCGCATGCCGATCCCCGGCCTCTACCAGACGGGTGCCACCACCCATCCCGGTGGGTCCATCACCGGTGGGCCCGGTCGAAACGCGGCGATCGTCATCCTGGACGACCTCGGGATGAGCCTCGACAGCATGGTTGCAAAAAGAGGAGACAGCACATGACCACGACCACTCAGCCCGATCTGGGCTTTGCCCCCAATGAGGATCCGTTCATCGTCGCCCATGGCGGGTTTTACCGACGCTGGCTCTCGATGATCGACGACATCGAGGAGTTGAAGGGGGCGGTGTCCAGGCTGGAGGGAACCACCGAGGACAAGTGGGTCCCGGTCTGGGAGGAGATGGGTCGTCGTCATGAGGACGAAGGCGACCGACTCGAGACGGCCGGGGACCATGAGGCGGCGCGGAAGGCGTACCTGAACGCCAAGAGCTATTACGCCATCGGGCGATTCCCCGGCGAGATCAGCGAGATCAAGACCAAGATCAGCCAGGACTGCGCCCGCGCTTATCTGAAGGCGTGCGCCCATCTCGACCCGCCGATGGAGGTGGTCGACTTCGAGCATGAGGGCCTGACAGTGCGTGCCCACTTCCGGTCACCT
>JBEVIF010000010.1:0-6100 GCA_040510795.1 Acidimicrobiia bacterium | reverse complement strand
CCCACCGATCGGCGAGTCTGAAGAAGGCGAGGAAGATGGCGACGAACTGAGTAATGAACTTGATCTTCCCCCAGGTAGAGGGGCGGATGAGACCTCCCTGGGTCGCCACCACTCCACGCAGGGCCATCACCAGGAACTCACGAAAGATGATGATCGAGGCGGGCCAGATCGAGACCCGATCGATCGACACCAGAGCCAGCAATGTCCCTGTGATGAGGATCTTGTCGGCCGTGGTGTCGAGAAAGGCTCCGAGCAGGGTTCCCCCGCTCGTCTTGCGCGCCAGGTAGCCGTCGAGGAAATCGGTGAAGGCGGCAACCGCGAACAGAGTGGCTGCAATCGCGAGTGCATAGTCGATGCGGTCGGACCGGGTGAACGCCATGATGAACGGCACGAGAAGGATCCGGGAGAGCGCCAAGATGTCAGGCGTTGAGATCGTGGTCCTCCTCGACTACCGATCCGATCTTATCGACGGCGTCGGTTCAGAGAGGAAGGCCATGAGTGCCTCGACCGTCTCGTCCGGAGCCTCCTCGGGGAGATAGTGCCCGCATGGAAGTGCCCAGCCTCGGACATCGTCGGCCCACTCGCCCCAGACCTCGAGGATGTCGTACCAGTCGTCGATTGGCCCACGACCCGACCAAAGCACGAGAAGGGGGCATTCGATCTTTCGACCTTCCTCCTTGTCGGCCATGTCGTGCTCGAAGTCGATGGTTGCCCCAGCCCGGTAGTCCTCACAGATCCCACGAATGGTCTCGGGGTCAGAGAAACAGTCGAGATAGTCCTCGAGGGCGCGATCGTCGAAGAAGCTGGTATCGGGACCTCTGGTGGTATGCCACCGCCAGTACCAATCGGGGTCGGAGCCGATCAGCTTCTCGGGCAGGGGCGCCGGCTGGGCCAGGAAATACCAGTGATAGTGGCTGAGCCCGAAATCCCGCCCTCCTCGGGCGAACATCTCCCCGGTGGGGATGATGTCGAGGACGGCGAGCCTGTCGACCACATCGGGATAGTCCAGGGCCATCCGGTAGGCCACCCGCGCCCCCCGGTCGTGCCCCGCGACCGAGAACCTGGAATGTCCCAACGCCGTCATCAGGTCGATCTGATCGTGGCCCATCGTCCGCTTCGAATACGGGCTGTGGTCCGACGAGGATGGGGGCTTCGATGTCTTTCCGTAGCCACGAAGGTCCGGAACGACAACCCTGAAACTCTCGGCTAGCCGGGGAGCGACTCGATGCCACATCAAATGTGTCTGTGGGTTGCCGTGGAGCAGGAGTAGCGGTGGGCCGTCGCCCCCGACACGAGCTCGCACCCGTATCTCACGGAGGTCGAGCATCTCGAGATCGAATCCGTCGAACATGCTCAGACCCAGCCCAGGGATCTCTCCAGCGCCTGCTGCCACCGTCCGTGGAGACGAGCGCGCTCATCGTCGCTCATCGCCGGGGACCAGCGGGCGTCCTCCGCCCACAGGCTCCGGATCTCGCCGAGGCCTGACCAGTGCCCGACGGCGAGACCTGCTCCATAGGCGGCGCCCAGGGCGGTGGTCTCGGCCACCTTCGGCCGGATCACATCCACTCCGAGGATGTCAGCCTGGAACTGCATGAGCAGGGCGTTTGCCGTCATCCCACCGTCAACCCGGAGCTCCAATAGATCGACACCCGAGTCGGCCACCATCGCGTCCAAGACATCCCGGGTCTGGAATGCCGTCGATTCGAGGGCGGCCCGCGCGATATGCCCTCTTTCGGCGAACCGGGTGAGGCCCGCGATCACACCCCGGGCGTCGGGCCTCCAGTGGGGGGCGAAGAGACCGGAGAACGCCGGGACGAAGTAGACATCTCCGTTGTCGTCGACCGAGAGGGCCATCGCCTCGACCTCGGAGGCATCGTCGAAAAGTCCCAAGTTGTCCCGAAGCCACTGGACCAGGGAGCCGGTGACCGCAACGGAGCCTTCCAGGGCAAACACCGTGCGCTGGTCAGCGATGCGGTATGCGACCGTGGTCAGCAGCCCGGCATCTGATGTCACCGGGCTCTCCCCGGTGTTGAGCAACATGAAATTCCCCGTGCCGTAGGTGTTCTTCGCCTCGCCCGGGTCGAAACACGCCTGGCCAAACAGCGCCGCCTGTTGATCACCGAGGATCGCGGCCAGGCGGACTCCGCTCAGAGGGCCGGCACATTCGAGCTCGAGTCCGATCGAAGGGACGATCTCGGGGAGGATCGCGCTGGGCACACCGATCTCGAGGCTCAGGTCTGCGTCCCAGGTGGTCGTCGCCAGGTCCATGAGAAGGGTACGCGAGGCATTGGTGACGTCGGTGATGTGACGCCCGCCATCGGGCCCGCCTGTGAGATTCCAGGCGATCCAGGAGTCGATGGTCCCAAAGGCGAGCTCCCCCCGTTCGGCTCGCTCCCTGAGATCCAGGTCGTCGAGCAAATGGCGTGCCTTAGGGCCGGAGAAGTACGTTGCCAGGGGAAGTCCGGTCTTCGCCCTGAATCGGTCGGCGCCCTCACCGCCAGCGAGCTCGTTGCAAAGGTCGGCAGTGCGGGTGTCCTGCCAGACGATGGCATTGTGAACGGGCTCACCGGTCCTCCGGTCCCATATCACGGTCGTCTCCCGTTGATTGGTGAGGCCTATCGCGGCAATGTCGGATGCCTTCAAGCCGGCACGGGAGAGCGCACCTTCGATCACCGATGTCGTCTTCGACCAGATCTCCACGGGGTCGTGCTCGACCCACCCTGGCTTGGGAAAGATCTGGCGATGCTCTCGTTGATCGACCGAGACGACTGCTCCATCGTGGTCGAAGATCATGAAGCGGGTCGAAGTGGTCCCCTGGTCGAGGGCGCCGATGAGGTCTGCCACGTCGATCCCTATCCGTTGAAGGCCGCCCGGCGGTCGTCCATTGAAAGCCCACGTCCTATGTAGGTCGAGGTCCCTTCCGACAGCAGCTCCCGGGCTGCGGCAGTCATCGCCCCGTACGCAGCAAAAGCCAGGGCTCCGCCGGTCGAGACGCGGCGGACACCGATGTCGGCGAGCTCGGAAACACCGGGTCCGTCGGCCCGGGCCAGCACATTGACCGGGGAAGCGGTCTCGGTGACCACCCTTTCGATATCCCCGATGTCGGCGAGCCACGGCGCGTAGACGACATCGGCTCCGGCCTGGCGGTAGGCGGTCAAGCGGGTGATCGTGTCTTCGAGATCGTCGACGCCGTAGAGGTGGTTCTCCGCCCGCGCGGTGAGCACCATCCCGTTCGCCCTGGTCACCGCTCCTGCGGCGGCCACCCGCTCCGTTGCGACTTCGATCGGGTCGATCCCGGAGCCAGGGTCGTAGTCCTCGATCGATACCCCGGCAACACCTGTTTGCGCAATCCGGTCCACGGTGATGGCGACACCGTCAGCATCATCGGCGAAACATCGCTCGGCATCGACACTGACCGGCACGTCCACCGCATCCCCCAACGCTCGGACGTGAGCCAGCAACTCCTCGAGCGTGACCCGCTGGTCCATCCGCCCTAACGAGGCGGCATGTCCCGAGCTGGTGGTGGCGATCGCCTCGAAGCCGAGCGATGCCAGGATGCGCGCCGATCCGACATCCCAGGCATTGGGCATCACGAAGCATCCGGCTTCGTGCAGCGCAGCGAATCTCGAGCGGAGTGACGGTTGGCCCAACCTGAGCGGAGCCTATCGGGGCTCCCGTCCTCGATGGGCAGCAAGTTCCTGGGCCCTGGCCGGGTCGGTTGGCCACAGCTCGACGACATCGGCGGCGTCGTCGATCATGAGCTCGACCTCGGCTCGCTCCGCCTTGGCGAACGGGCGAAGGACGAAATCGGCCGGGTCCATCTGCCCTGGTGGGCGGCCGACGCCGAGCTTGAGACGGTTGAAGTCCTTGGAGCCGAGTGCGGCCTCGATGGATCGAACCCCGTTGTTGCCGCCGCTGCCACCCCCGACCTGAAGCCGCAGGCGCCCGAAGGCAAGGTCGATGTCGTCGTGGATGACCAGGATGTCCGAGGGAGACAGATCGAAGTAGTCGAGCAATGTGCGCACGGCACGACCCGACTCGTTCATGTAGGTCATGGGAACCGCATAGAGGAGCCGGGCGTCACCAGCCCCGATCTGGGTCAACTGGGCCTGCACCCGGGAAGGGCCCCGACCCAATTCTTCCCCGGCCCGTGTCAGGACACGCGCGAGCACCTCGTAGCCCGAATTGTGTCGGGTGCCCTCGTAGTCCGATCCCGGGTTGCGCAACCCAATGACTGCGCGGGCGGGCTTACTCGCCGGACCCGCCTCCGGCTTCGTCCGCAGCAGATTCCTCAGCCTGGCCATCGGGCTCCTCACCTTCGGCGAGCTCCTCAGCCCCTTCGATCTCCTCGCCCTCGACCTCTTCGGGCTCTTCCTCGATCTCGGCGGCCGGGGCGGTGACGCTCATCAGAACCGTTTCCGGATCCTCGGTGTAGGTCACTCCTTCGAGCTCGGGAAGGTCGGCGATGCGCAGAGCGTCTCCCATGGTGACCCCCGAGATATCGAGCTCGATACCTGACGGGATGGACGTGGCCAGAGTCTCGACGACGACATGGGTCTTGCTCGGCGACAACACGCCGCCCTCGATCACTCCGATCGGCGTCCCCACGAAGTGGATGACAACCTCGGCGTGAACGGTCTCGTCCAGCGACACGGTCACGAAGTCGATGTGGCGGTACTCGTTGCGGAACGGGTGCCGCTCGATGACCCTGGCCATGGTCAGGACCACGTCCTGTCCCTCGATCTCCAAGTTGATCAACGCGTTGGCGCCGGCCTCGGTGTGCAGGGCCAGGTGGAGGTCGTGGGCATCGACGGCGACGTTTATCGGGTCCGTGGCCTTGCCATAGACGATGCCCGGAACGCGCCCCGTCCGGCGGAGACGGCGCGACTCACGCGAGCCGGTGGGCCGGCCCGTTTCGGCGCGCAGAGTGATTTGCGAAGACATCTCGAAGGGCTCCTCGATGAGGTGGGTGAGGCTCCAATTATGGCCTGGTCCCGTGGCTTGTGCCAGACGAGACCGCGTCCATCCATCCCGTTGAGCCAGTGACGAGACGGTCCAGCATCGCCTCCTGGGTCCACCCTCCACCCCGGAATGAGTGGCTGGCCCCTTCGAGGAGCTCCACGCTCGCATTGGGAAGGGGTTGGATGTGGCGCTCGAAGAGTTCCATGCGACTCAGGGCATCTCGGGTTCCCTGGAAGAAGAGCAAAGGGACGTGCACATCCTGGAAATGCGCCACACGCAGTCGATCCTCGCGGCCGGCAGGATGGAGGGGGTAGGCGTAGAGGATCACCCCGTCGGCGGGATAGCCCTCGGCGACCAGATATGTCGACATGCGCCCACCCATCGACCTGCCCGCCAGGAAGAGTCGATCGACGCGGGCGTCGAGATACTCGGCGGCGGCCCGATGGGCCTCGACCAGTCGTTCGGTGCGATCAGGGGTCTTCGAGCCCCTCTCGGTGTAGGGGTAGTTGAACGTCATCACCGTGTGGCCCGGCAGGGCCAGTCCATCCCGAAGAGAGATCATGAAGGGATGGTCCTGGTTGGCGCCGGCCCCGTGTGCCAGGAGCACGCCGGTAGAGCCGGAGCCGGCGAGGCGCCCTGACACCTCGCCATCGGGCCAGGTGATCGTGGTGCTGGTGGCCATGGTGCAAATGTAGGGCAGGTACCGTGACCCGATGGAGGCAATGGTCCACGAGACGCCCCAGGAGGTGGCCGAGGCTGCGGCCAAGAGGGTGGCCGACCTGCTTGGCGCGTCCACGGATCGTTTCTCGTTCGGCCTCGCCGGAGGCTCCACGCCCGAGGCCACCTACAAGGAGTTGCGGGGCCGCGCCTCGGGTTGGGACCGGGTCGATGCTTGGCTGTCCGACGAGAGATGGGTGCCTCCCGACCACGAGCGGTCAAACGGGCGCATGGCAGCGAGCGTCTTATTCGACCATGTCGACGCGGTGTTCCACCGGCCGAAATGGAGCGAGTCGTTTGGGCCCGACGACTCGGCAGCCCATTACGAAGCGCGACTCAGATCGATCCATGGCAACGGGCCACCCGATGTCGTGTTGCTCGGCGTCGGAGAAGACGGGCACACGGCGTCCCTCTTCCCCGG
>JBEVIF010000009.1:0-6117 GCA_040510795.1 Acidimicrobiia bacterium | reverse complement strand
CAAGGGACTGGCGGACGCTGGGCTGACCGATTCGGCGAGGGTGGTGGTAGAGAAGCCCTTCGGACACGACGTCTCCTCGGCTCGGTCGCTCAACGAGGACATCCACACGTACCTCGACGAGTCACAGCTCTATCGCATCGACCATTTCCTGGGGAAGATGGGTTTGGCTGAGATCCTCTATCTCCGATTTGCCAACACCATGTTCGAGCCGATCTGGAACCGCAACTACATCGCGAGCGTGCAGATCACCATGGCCGAGGACTTCGGGGTCGAAGACCGCGGCCACTTCTATGATCCGGTGGGAGCGGTGCGTGACGTCGTGGTCAACCACCTCATGCAGGTCGTGGGGGCCACGGCGATGGAGCCGCCGGCAGGCGGTGACCCGGCCACGCTCAAGGACTCCCTCTTCTCGGTGTTCCGATCGATGCCGGACGCTGATCCGGCGCATTACGTGCGCGGGCAGTACGACGGGTACCGGTCGATCGACGGTGTCGCCGCCGACTCGGCGACAGAAACGTACGCAGCCCTCCGTCTGGAGATCGAGAACTGGCGCTGGTCCGGAGTGCCCTTCTTCATTCGCACCGGGAAGCGGCTGCCGATCACACAGACCGAAGTTCGACTGGTCTTCCGACAACCACCCAAACTGGGCCTGGGACTGAGCACATCGAGAGAGCCTGAGCCGGACCAATTGGTGGTCAAGCTAGACCCCACCAGCGGCATCCAGTTGCTGGTCGAGGCTCAGCGCTCCGGTACCAGGGAACCCGAGCAAATCCACCTCGACATGGAGTTCGCAGAGGAGGGGGGAGAGGGCCCGGCGCCCTATGAAGTCCTGCTCCATGCCGCCATGCTCGGCGACAGCGCCCGGTTCACCCGCCAGGACAGCGTCGAGGAGACTTGGCGGGTTCTGCAACCGTTGCTCGACTCACCTCCTCCGGTCCACAGCTATACACCCGGCTCATGGGGTCCCGCTGCAGCCGACGACCTCGTTGCCGGCCACGGGAAGTGGCACGGCCCATGGATGGCGACATGACCTCCGAGGACGTCGGGGGGCAAAGCGCGGCGATGCCTTCGCCTTTCCCTGCAATCGCCGATTACGCCTTCCTGTCGGACTGTCACACCGGGGCCCTGGTCGGTCTCGACGGGACGGTCGAATGGCTGTGCGTTCCCCGGTTCGACTCGCCGAGCGTGTTCGGCGCCGTGCTCGACCGGCAGGCGGGCACGTTCCGGCTCGGACCCTTCGGGATCACCCACCCTGCGTCACGCGTTTACGAACCGGGCACCAACGTCATCGCCACCACCTGGAAAACGCCGGCGGGGTGGGCCGTGGTCAGAGATGCGCTCACCCTCGGTCCGCGACAGGGCGAAGACGCCGTCACACCCCACACCCGGCCGCCAACCGATGACGATGCCGACCATATGTTGGTGCGAACCGTCGAGTGCATCGAGGGCCGGGTGGAGATCGACCTGGTGTGCGAGCCGGTGTTCGACTATGGCCGCACCCCCGGCCAGTGGACGCTCACCGATCAGGACCAGCACACCGCCGATGCCGAGGGTGCTGGCGTCACGATCAGGCTGGCGACCGACATGGCTCTCGGCATTGAGGGAAACCGGGTGCGCGCCCGCCATGTGCTCGAGCAGGGCGAGAGGATCTACTGCGCCCTTTCCTGGGCCGAGGCGCTGGCGGTGCCAGGAGATGTCGGCGAGGCAACCAACAGGCTGGACACCACAGTCCGTTTCTGGCGCGACTGGCTGGGTCGTGCACGCATTCCAGACCACCCCTGGCGGTATCCCATCCAGCGGTCGGCTCTGACGATCAAGGGGCTGACCTACATACCGACCGGGGCGACGGTGGCGGCGTTGACCACATCGCTGCCCGAGACCCCGGGTGGGGAGCGCAACTGGGACTACCGCTACACATGGATGCGCGACACCACCTTCACCCTCCAGGCGCTTCACTACCTCAACCTCGACTGGGAAGCCGAGGAATTCATGCAGTTCGTCGCCGACGTCGAGTCGAACGAGGACGGTGGCCTTCAGATCATGTACGGGATCGACGGTCGGCGCGATCTCACCGAATCCACTCGCGACGACCTGTCCGGTTATGCCGGTGCGCGCCCGGTGCGAGTCGGCAACGGGGCTTTCGATCAACGCCAGAACGATGTCTACGGCGCCGTTCTCGACTCCATCCTCCTCCACACCCGGCGAAGCCGACAGCTGCCCCGCCGACTGTGGCCCATCGTTCAGTCGCAGGCTGAGTGCGCTTCGAGAGTGTGGAGAGAGCCCGATCAGGGGATCTGGGAAGCTCGGGGCAAACCGCAGCACTACGTGTCATCGAAGCTGATGTGTTGGGTTGCCCTCGATCGGGCGGCCAAGCTGGCCGAGATCAGGGGTGATCCCGAACTGAGCGCTACCTGGCGCACCACCGCCGACGAGATCCACGATGACATCGTTGGACACGGCATCAGCGAGCGGGGCGTGCTGCGCCAGCACTACGAGACCGATGCCCTCGATGCCTCGACCCTGCTGGCGACGATCTTCGGGTTTCTCCCCGCTCATGACGAGCGGCTCGCCAAATCGGTCATCGCCATTGCCGATGAGCTGTCCGAGGACGGCTTTGTGCTCCGTTACCGGACCGACGAGACCGACGACGGGATGTCGGGCAAGGAGGGGACCTTCGTCATCTGCTCCTTCTGGCTGGTGTCTGCTCTGGCCATCATCGGTGAGCAGCAGCGAGCCCGAGACCTCATGGAGCGCCTGTTGCGGGTGGCCTCACCTCTTGGTCTCTACGCAGAGGAGTTTGACGCCCAGACGGGACGGCATCTGGGGAATGTCCCTCAGGCTTTCTCCCACCTGGCGCTGATCGAAGCAGCCGCCCGGATCATCTTGGCCGAGCGGCTGGAGGAGTTGGGATGAACAGCTACGACGTGATAGTCATCGGAACCGGCGCTGGGGGCGGGACCCTCGCCCGTCATCTGGCTCCGTCCGGCAAGAACATTCTCCTGCTGGAACGGGGCGACTGGCTCCCACGGGAGCCAAACAACTGGTCCACCTACGACGTATTCGTCGACAATCGCTACATATCTGAGGACACCTGGTACGACGCCCAGGGCAAGGAGTTCCAGCCGCAGGTCCATTACTTCGTCGGTGGCGCCACCAAGCTCTATGGCGCCGCCTTGTACCGGCTTCGCAGGGAGGACTTCGGCGAGCTCCACCACCATGGGGGCCTCTCGCCCGCCTGGCCCATTTCATACGACGAGATGGAGCCCTACTACACATTGGCCGAGCAGATGTACGAGGTTCGCGGGTCACGAGGCGAGGACCCGACCGAACCGCCTGCAAGTGCGCCTTACCCGTTTCCGGCGCTGCCCCACGAGCCCAGGATCCAACAGATATCGGATGATCTGGCCGCGGCCGGTCACCATCCGTTCCACGCTCCATGCGGTGTGCGGCGCGACGAGGCAAACCCGGCGTACAGCATCTGCGTTCGCTGCAGTAGTTGCGATGGGTTTCCATGTCCCCTCCATGCCAAGTCCGATGCCGAGGTGTTGGGCGTTCGACCGGCGTTGGAGCATCCGAATGTGACCCTGATGAGAAACGCCACGGCGGTCCGGTTGGAGACGAACGGTCCAGGCACCGCCGTAACCGGGGTGTTGGTGGATCACGACGGCGAGCAGCAGGTCTTCTCTGGCGGGATCATCGTTGTCTCCTGTGGTGCGGCGAACTCGGCGAAACTGCTGCTCGCGTCGGCAAATGACAAACACCCCCAAGGACTGGCCAATGGGTCGGACCAGGTGGGTCGGAACTACATGTTCCACAACAGCCAGGCGGTGCTTGCGCTGTCGAGGGAGCCCAACCCCACGGTATTCCAGAAGACGCTCGGTCTGAACGACTTCTACTTCGGGAGCGAAGACTTCGACTACCCGATGGGCAACATCCAGATGATCGGGAAATCGCAAGCGGAGATGTTCCGGGGTGAGAAGCCGATCGAGACCAAGCTCGCCCCGACATTCACGCTGCGAGGTGTGGCCGAGCATGCCGTGGATTTCTGGCTCTCCACCGAGGACCTTCCTTCGGCGGACAACCGCGTCACACTTGAGGCCGATGGGAATGTCAAGCTGGCCTACACCGTCGGGAACCACGAGGCGGCAAAGCGCCTATACCACCAGCTGAAGTCGATGCTGAGTCATCTCGGAATGCACCCGGATCACCTGATACCCCGCCAGGCCTACCTGAAGACCGATATCCCCGTTGCCGGAGTAGCCCACCAGGCAGGTACATGCCGGTTCGGCACAGACCCGGATTCTTCGGTGCTCGATGAGAACTGCAAGGCGCACGAGCTCGACAACCTTTATGTGGTCGACACCAGCGTTTTCCCCAGTATTGGCGCGGTCAACCCGGCGCTGACCGCCATGGCAAACGCTCTGCGGGTTGGGGATCACCTATTGGATCGGTTGGGGGCAACCGCCTAGGGGAGCCGGTGACTGTCATGAATGACCACGTGGAGCGCCCCCGCATGCCCTCCGGAATGCAGTACGAGATCCGGTCGGGTGACCAACGGGCAGTCGCGACAGAGGTGGGGGCGACGCTCCGGGCCTACGACGTCAGTGACGTCGCAGTGTTGGACGGATTCTCCGTCGGGGAGTTCGCTCCCGGAGGGCGGGGCCAGGTGCTGGCACCTTGGCCCAACCGGTTGGGTGGCCGGTACACCTATGGAGGACGTGAGGGCAACGCCGCGCTCGACGAGCCCGAGCGGGGCAACGCCATCCATGGGCTGGTCCGCTGGCTGGAGTGGCAGGCGTTGTCCCACACGGAGAGCGCCGTCGCTCTCGGGTGCAGGCTTCATCCACAGCCGGGCTACCCGTGGCAGCTCGAGCTGCGAGTCGAGTACTCCCTCGGCGAGCAAGGGATGACGGTGACCACCGAAGCCACGAACCACAGCGACAGCGCTGCGCCGTTCGGAGTCGGTTTCCATCCTTACCTGACGGTGGGCACCCCCTCGGTGGACAGCACCCTGCTGATGATCCCCGCCAAACAACGACTGGTGGCCGACGAGCGGATGCTGCCCGTGGGCACCGCACAGTTGGCCGGCACCGAGTTTGACTTCGCTGACGAACACGCGATCGGATCGACCAGGCTGGACACCGACTACACCGATCTGGTTCCGGACGCTGACGGCCGCATTGCGGCCGTGTTGAGCACGCCCAACCGGGATCGAGAAGTCACCATATGGGCCGAGGCCGGCTACCGCCACCTCATGGTGTTCACCGGCGACACGCTCGAGCCCCCGGTTCGCAGGCAGTCGGTCGCCATTGAGCCGATGACGTGTCCGCCCGATGCCTTTCGCTCGGGGATCGATCTCATCCGCCTCGAGCCGGGGGAGTCGTGGCGGGCCCGGTGGGGCATCACGCCTTTGGTTCGCTCCAGTTGATACGGGGCGTGTCGATGTTCGACGGGTCGAGCAGAGCCGCAGACCGTGAGTGCGGGCGAATGTAGAACTCGTTGGCCCAGCTGAGAAACGCCTTCATCTCTGCACCTGCGTTGGCGAGCAGCTGGGCGTGGACACCGAGCCAGGCGGCAAAGGCGAACGGGCCGTGCATCTCGTGGCGGTGCTCGCCGATCTCCGCCACCGCGGCCTGCCGTCCGATCATCGCCATGATCCCCTTGTCGTGGTAGTGAAAGGACTGGCGGGCCTCGCCCGCCAAGTCGGCCAGGATGTTGCGTCCCGCCCAGTCGCCGGATTGCTGGGCGACACTCCCAAGTTGGGGCAAAGCGGACTCATCCCCAGACGGGATATTGGCGAAATCGCCCAGCGCATAGACGCGCGGGAAACCTTCGGCTGTCAAGTCAGGGAGCACGTCGATTCGTCCGCCGCGCCCTTGACTGACTCCGGAACTGGCTGCCAGTGGTGCTGCCATGATGCCGCCGCCCCATACCGTGAGGTGGGTTTTGATGATGGTCCCGTCGCTCAGGGTGACGTGATCCGCGGCTATCTCCTTCGCCGAGACGCCAAGCCTCAGTTGGACGCCACGTCGCTGTAGCTGCTTGGCGGCATAGGTATGGGCCTCGTCGGAGAAGGGAGCCAACACCGTATGGCCGAGGTCGACCAGTATCACTTGC
>JBEVIF010000008.1:0-3355 GCA_040510795.1 Acidimicrobiia bacterium | reverse complement strand
GGCCCCTCATGAAGTCAGAGCGGCCCTGGATGGCGGCATCGGTGAGCACTCGGGTCGTCTCCTGGAACGAAGCCGCCGACAGCCACGAGTCCGTGGCGAGAGAGGCCTTGGTGATTCCCATGAGCTCGGGTCGTCCCTCAGCAGGGCGCTTGCCCTCGGTCACCAGCTCCTTGTTGGCATCACGGAAATGCTGGTCGTCGATGAGGGCCGCCGGGAGGAAATCGGAGTCGCTTGCGGCGACGACCCTGACCCGGCGCAGCATCTGCCGAACGATCATCTCGATGTGCTTGTCGTGGATCTCCACACCCTGGGACCGGTACACCTCCTGCACCTGGTCGACCAGGTACTGCTGAGTCGCCCGGACGCCGCGGATCTCGAGGACCTCCTTGGGGTCGAGGGGGCCTTCAGTCAGCTGGGTCCCCGCTTCGATCTCGGCGCCGTTGGCTACGCGGAGCTTCGCGTAGCGCGAGATCCCATAGACCGCCTCTTCCTCGCCGTTCTCCACCACGATCCGCCGGCCATCCGAGTCCTCCACGAGGTTGACAACGCCACTGGCATCCGCGATCACAGCCTTGCCCTTGGGGGTGCGAGCCTCGAAGAGCTCGACGACCCGGGGCAGGCCGTGGGTGATGTCCTCGCCTGCCACACCACCGGTGTGGAAGGTGCGCATTGTGAGCTGTGTGCCGGGCTCGCCGATCGATTGTGCGGCCATGATGCCTACGGCCTCGCCGGTCTCGACCATCTTCCCGGTGGCGAGAGAAAGCCCGTAACAGGCCTGACAAACGCCGCCTCGGGTGTCACAGGTCAGCGGTGAGCGGACCCGAACCGCATCGACGTCGGCGTCCTCGATGGCGTGCAGCTCCTTGGTGCCGAGCACCGTGCCGGCCCGTAGCTTCTCGTCATCGACGGTCGTCACCAACGTGCGGCCCTCCTTGAGATCGTCGGCCAGGGCACGCCCGAATATCCGGGAGCGAAGGTTGCGGATCTTGTTGCCTCGCTCATCGACTACAGAGATCACGATTCCCTTGTCGGTCTCGCAGTCGAGCTCCAGGATGATCATCTCCTGCGAGACGTCGACGAGCCGCCGGGTCAGGTAACCCGAGTCTGCGGTGCGTAGCGCAGTGTCGGCCAGACCCTTGCGGGCACCGTGCGTCGAGATGAAATACTCGAGGACCGACAGTCCCTCACGAAAGTTGGAGATGATGGGGCGGGGGATGATGTCTCCCTTGGGGTTCGCCACCAGACCACGCATGCCGGCGATCTGACGGACCTGCATCATGTTCCCGCGGGCGCCGGAACCGACCATCATGTCGAGGGCGTTGAAGCGCTCCGACTTGAGTCCGCCCTTCATGGCGTCTGTCACCTTCTCAGTGGCTTCGGTCCAGATCTCGATCAACTCCTGACGACGCTCTTCGTCGGT
The DNA here is from genome assembly GCA_040510795.1 of Acidimicrobiia bacterium. GTDB lineage: Bacteria > Actinomycetota > Acidimicrobiia > Spongiisociales > ZC4RG35 > JARDZU01. The sequence goes on along the minus strand of JBEVIF010000008.1, from coordinate 1,935 downwards.
GACGACACCCTTCTGAAACAGGCCCTGCACCTTGTCAGCGCGCTCCTCGTACTCCTCGAGGATCTGGGCCTTGTCCGCCGGGGTACGCACGTCGTCCAGGGCAATGGTGAGACCGGACTTGGTGGCGAAGTTGAAGCCCAACTCCTTGATCCCATCCAGAGTCTCGGCCACCGCGGAACGGGGGTAGCGCTCGATGACGGTTTCGATCAGCCTGCGGATGTCCGCCTTGATCACAACCGAGTCCACGAACGGGAAACCCTCGGGCAAGACCTGGTTGATCAACACTCGGCCGAGGGTCGTCTCGGAGAGCCCCGTATTGCTCAAGGGCGCATCAGTGAGCAGGCTGCCCAGCGTCGGCTTGAGGTCGGCGTGAAGCTCCGGATCGCCGGCGAGATCGCCGAGACGGATCTTGACCGGGGCATGAACCGAGAGCTCGCCGATCTCGTTAGCCATCAAGGCCTCGTCGAAGTCGGCAAACGACCGGCCGGCGCCCTTTGCCTCTTCGATCCGCTCGGACAGGTAGTAGATCCCGATGACCATGTCCTGGGACGGCGTCACGATCGGGCGCCCGGACGCGGGTGACAACACGTTGTTCGAGCTGAGCATGAGGACTCGGGCCTCGGCCTGCGCCTCCGCCGACAGCGGGAGATGGACGGCCATCTGATCGCCGTCGAAGTCGGCGTTGAACGCCTCGCAGACCAACGGGTGGATCTGGATCGCCTTGCCCTCGACCAGCACCGGCTCGAAAGCCTGGATGCCGAGACGGTGCAGGGTGGGCGCACGGTTCAGGAGCACCGGGAGCTCCTGGATCACGTCGGACAACACATCCCAGACCTGGGGGCGCTGCCGCTCGACCATCCGCTTCGCTGCCTTGATGTTCTGGGCCAGGTCGAGATCGACCAGTCGCTTCATCACGAAAGGCTTGAACAGCTCGAGAGCCATGATCTTGGGAAGACCGCACTGATGCAGCTTGAGCTGAGGCCCGACCACGATGACCGAGCGGCCCGAGTAGTCGACGCGCTTGCCAAGCAGGTTCTGACGGAACCGTCCCTGCTTGCCTTTGAGCATGTCGGAGAGTGACTTGAGCGGGCGGTTGCCCGGGCCGGTCACCGCACGGCCCCGGCGGCCGTTGTCGAACAGGGCGTCGACTGCCTCCTGGAGCATGCGCTTCTCGTTGTTGACGATGATCTCTGGGGCTCCCAGGTCGAGCAGTCTCTTGAGCCGGTTGTTCCGGTTGATGACCCGGCGATACAGATCGTTCAGGTCGGACGTAGCGAAACGGCCACCGTCGAGTTGGACCATGGGCCGGAGGTCGGGCGGGATGACGGGAACGGTCTCGAGGATCATGTCCTCCGGTCGGTTCTCGCCCTCCCAGAAGGGCTTGACCACCTTCATCCGCTGGGTGGCCCGCTGACGCTTCTGTGCCGAGCCGGCATCGAGGTTCGTCTCGAGCGTCGCCATCTCGGTGTCGAGGTCCAGGTGGGTGAGCAGGGCCTTGACGGCCTCAGCGCCCATGCCTCCCTCGAAATAGTCGGCGTAGCGGAAGTAGATCTCACGCCACAACTGCTCGGACTCGACGAGATCCTTGGGCTTGAACTTCCGGAAAGTGTCGTACGCGTCCTCGATCAGCTCGATCTCGCGGTCGGACCGCTCCTGGCGATCCTTGATCTCCCGCTCGACTTCCTTCTTCCGGGCGTTGATCTCCTGGCTCTTGGCGCCGCCTTCTTCCATGCGCTCCAGCTCGTCCTCGAGAGCCTCGAGACGCACCTGGTGCCATTCGGTGAACTCGGAGCGAACGACTTCGATCTCGTCGCGCATCGCCGCCTCGAGCTCGGGCAGGTCCTTCTGCCGCTTCTCGTCGTCGACGGAAGTGATGATGTAGCTGGCGAAATAGATGACCTTCTCCAGCTCCTTGGGCGACATGTCGAGCAGATA
>JBEVIF010000007.1:0-7482 GCA_040510795.1 Acidimicrobiia bacterium | reverse complement strand
CTGTGCCCCCTCCAACATGTCCCGGGAGGCGAAGATCCGCTCGGAGGCGTCCAGCTCGCGAGCCAGCCCCTCGTCGAGCGGCATATCACCGGCGAGGTCGAGGGCTCGCTTCGCCTCCCGCACCGCCAGCGGGCCACGCTCGGCGATGGTCTCCGCCATCGTCATCGCATCGTCGACTGCTCGGCCGGCGGCAGCGACCCGGTTCACCAATCCGATCTCGAGGGCATCGGATGCGCTGATGATCTCTCCCATGAGGATGAGTTCCTTGGCCTTGGCGATCCCGACGATCCTGGGGAGCCGTTGGGTGCCACCCGAACCGGGCATCACCCCGAGGCGAACTTCGGGCAGTCCGAGCTTTGCACGCTCGTCGGCCACCCTCAGATCGCAGCACAGTGCCAGCTCGAGACCTCCACCGAGGGCGTCGGCCTGGATGGCAGCGATGGTGGGCACCGGAAGCCGGGCAATGCGTCGATAGACCGCCTTCTCCAGGAGCAGCTTGCCTTCACCCACCCGACCATGGAGGGACTCGAACTCTTTGACATCCGACCCCGCGCAGAAGGCGCGATCGCCGATGCCCGTGAGCACCACACAACGGACGTCGGGGTCGCTTTCGATGGTGGCCAGGGCACGGTCGAGGCTCCTGGTGAGCTCGACGGTGACGAGATTCAGCGGCGGGTTCTCCAGTCGAACCGTCGTTATCTGCCCGCTCTCGACCACGATCGGGTCGGGCCCGGTCATCGACTCGTCCCGAACTCGTCGGCGAGACCCATTGCACCCTCCGCGAACACCCTGCTGTCGATGGTGGACAGGTCGTCGGAGACCTCGGGGACGAATCCCATGTGGGCAATGACGTCGGCCTCCGGGTCGAGACCTTCGGCGACCTCGATGAGGGTCACCCGCCCGTCCCGGAGCTCGAACACCGCCCGCTCGGTGATGTACCGGACCTGTTGGCCCCGACGGCTAGCCGTTGCCCCGCTGAAGCTCACCTCGTCGACAGATTCCACGAATTTGGGGAGGGTCCCCTCGGACTCGATGCGAAGACGCCCGTCGGCCACGCCCACGGTCAGACCGGATGTGGTCAGCGTGCCGACGAAACAGATGCGCCCCGTTCGAGAGCTGATGTTGGGGAAGCCGCCCGGTCCCCGCAGACGACCGGGAAACTTGTGGACGTTGACGTTGCCGGCCGCGTCGATCTGGGCGAACGAGAGGCTGGCAATGTCGAGACCTCCGCCGTCGTAGAAGTCGAACATGTACGGCTGGTCGATCATTGCCTGAAAGTTGAAGCCCGCTCCTCCTTCGTTGCCGGCTACCGGGACACCACCGAACATTCCCTGCTCGACTGTCAAGACGAGCCGATCAGCGATTCCCTCCTCCCAGGAGACGGCGCCGATCATCTGGCTGATCCCGAATCCGAGGTTGCAGATGTCCCCGGGCCGGAACTCGAGCAAGGATCTTCGTGCGATCACCTTGCGGACATCGAGCGGTGGCGGGTCACCTGCGTCGGTGCTCGGTCGTCGCAGGGCGCCGGAGTAGTAGGGGGAATGGACCGTGGCGTAGGTCTGGGTCTGCTCGGGATCGAGATACGCGAGGTCGATCAGGGCTCCCGGTACCACGACTGACCGGGCTGGCAGAGACCGTGCGGCGGCGAGGCGCTTTGCCTGAGCGATGACGATGCCACCCGAATTCCGGGCCGCCATCGCCATGGCCAGCATCTCGCCTCTAACCGCCTCGTCTTCCATGGTCAGGTTCCCATCCTCGTCGATGGTCGATCCGCGGATCACGGCGACATCGATAGGGAACGCCCGGAAGAAGAGCCATTCCTCGCCGGCGAGCTCGACCACCTCCACGAGGTCCTCGGTGGCGGTCCCTTGTTTGCCCCCCGTTTGCCTGGGATCGACATAGGTGTCGAGTCCCACTGCCGTGATCAGCCCCGGTCGGCCGGCCGCGATCTCCCGACAGAGTTGAGAAAGAACACCTTGGGGGAAGGAATAGGCCTCGACAAGGCCTTGCTCGACGAGCTCACCGAGACGCGGCTCGTTTCCGATGTTCGATCCGATGGTCCTCCGCATGAGGCCCGGAAGGGCCAATTGGGAGAATCCGCGGTCGGCGAAGTCACCGATGCCGACAACCCGCACCGTTGTGAGGTCCTTGGGCGCCCCCTCAGACCGATACACCTCGGCCAGGGTGTCGATGAATAGCTGGGGCAGGGAATGACCGGCCCCCGACCCGCCGATGATCACGGTTGCCCCGTCGGGCGTGGCACGAACCGCCTCTTCGGCTGTGACCAGTCTCATGGCGCCTGTCTACTCGTCGCGCTCACGGCATGTGGCCCCCACCGTTCGGACACAGAGTCTGCCCGTGATAGAGAGCGGCGGCGTCCGTGAGCAGAAATACCACGCTGGCCGCCACCTCGTCGGCGGTTGCGAAACGGCCCGCGGGGAGTTCGGCGAGGCGCTTTTGTCCCACCTCGCCTGTTGTGATGTCGGATGTCATCTCGGTGATGGTCACACCAGGAGCGACGGTGTTCACCCTGATCCCCTGTGGTCCCACCTCCTTGGCGAGGGACTTGGCCAGGGCGATCAGTCCGGCCTTGGCTGCCGCGTAGTGGGCAACACCCGCAAAGCCGATCTGGCCCAGCCGCGACGAGATCATGACGATCGAGCCCGAGCCACGCCCCAGCATGTGGGGGAGAGCGGCCTGGCTGCACAGGAAAGCACCGGTCAGATCGACGTCGATCACGTCCCGCCACTCGTCCAATGTCATCTCCGACACCGGGCTCTCCGGCATCACGCCGGCGTTGTTGACGAGCCCGTCGATTTTCCCGAATCGATCGACCACGGCAGCGACCATGGCTTCGACCTGGTCCGGATCACGAACATCGGCCGGAAAGGCGTCGGCATCCCGATCACGGGCGCGGACCTCCGCCACTGTTGCCTCGGCGCCCCTTGTGCCCTCGAGATAGCCCACTGCCACGTCGGCACCCGCATCGGCGCAGGCCTTGGCGATGGCGGCGCCGATACCACGACTGGCGCCGGTCACCAGGACCACCTGGCCGGCCAGGGCATCGGGCTTGAACACGGATACGGTCACTGAGTCTGCTTTCTCTGGGCCTGATTCGGAAGGTATGGCAAACGATTACCGGGGCGGTCCGGCACCGTACCGAGCGGCCCGACGGCAGTCAACACAGACGCTCATCCCGGCGTTCCGACGGTGGCGACCGACTCCCGCTCGATGATCTCGCCGCTGAGAACGACATCATCGGGTGTGTCACCGGCCAGCGCCTCGAGCAGAATTGATGCCCCGTGTCGGCCGATCTCGTAAGTCGGGACCCGCATGGTGGTGAGAGGGACGGGGCCATACTCTGCGATCGGGATGTCATCGAGACCGGCGACCGACATCCCCTCGGGGACGTCAACACCTGAGGCCAGCAGCTGACGCATTGCCCCGATCGCCATGAGGTCACTGGCGGCTATGACTGCCGTCACGTCGACATCCTCGAGAAGCTGGCCCATCGCCGCTCCACCTCCGGTCACCGTGAATCCGCCGTTAGCGATGTACTCCGGCCCGGTGGCGAGCCCGAATTCTGCAACGGCGGTCGTGAAGCCGGCCAGTCTGACCCCTGACACGAGGAGCTCCGGAGGACCGCTGATGTAGCCGACGCGACGATGGCCCCGCCCGACGAGGTAGCCGATCATGTCGGCGACCGCCCGCCGGTTGTCGAACCTGACCCGAGGCCCCTCGAGAAGGTGGTCGGACAGCACCACGACGACGCCTCCCCGCGCCCGAAAACGTGCCGAGAGTGTTTCGAGGGTCTCGGCGTAAGAGGGGTCGGTGAGTGAGCTCGCCGCAAAGACAATGGCGTCGACCTGATGGGCGTGGAAAGCCCGGACGTAGTCGAGCTCCTTCACCGGATCCCGGTCGGAGCTCGCAACGAAGAGCCTGTAATCCTCTGAGTGGAGGCCGTCTTCGAGGCCCTTGACGATCTCCCCGAAGTAAGGATCCGAGATGTCGTGCACGATGACGCCGACAGTCTGTGATTTGGCGGTGACGAGTGCGCGCGCCAGTCGATTGGGCTCGAACGAGAGCCTGTCCGCGGCGGACAGCACGAGCTCGCGGGTCTTTGTGCTCACCGGATGACTCGATCCAGACATCACCCGTGACGCCGTGGCGACGGAAACCCCCGCCAATTGTGCGACATGGCGGAGTGAGTGGGCCGCTTCGCCGTCGTCGTGTGATGAGATCGGTGTCTTCGACGACACGGAGGCAGGGTAACCGCGGGGCGGCTTGCCCTTGAAAACGTTTGCCACGCCATTCGATAGAGTCGCTACCTCTGAATCCGACTCCGCGACTGGGGAATCATGGGTGCTGATGTGGCCTACCGCTCGGCGGTGGAGCTCGCCGATGACATCGCCGGCCACCACGTGTCGCCGGTCGAGATCATGGAAGAGACCTTGCGTCGGATCGAGGAACGAGAGCCCAGTCTCAACGCCATCGTCTACCGGGGTTTCGACGAGGCCATGGAGTCGGCGCGGTCGGCCGAGGAGGCTCTGGCCCAAGGTCGGACGGGCGGTCCCCTCCTGGGCGTGCCGGTCCTCATGAAGGATCTCTTCGACTTCAAGCCGGGGTGGCCGGCGACGTTCGGAGGCATCCCGGCGATGTCCGAATTCTCGATCGATGGCTATTGCGTGTGGGCGGAGCGGATGGAAGCGTCCGGCGCCATCATCATCGGCAAGGGCAACAGCCCGGCGATGGGGTTTAGGGGAGCCTGTGACAACTACCTGTTCGGACCGACCCGGAACCCGTTCGACACGACGCGGAACAGTGGCGGTTCCTCCGGAGGGTCGGCGGCCGCCGTCGCTGACGGGCTGGTCCCAATTGCCGAGGGCACCGACGGTGGGGGGTCGATCCGCATCCCGGCATCGTGGTGCGGCGTCGTTGGCTATCAGCCATCCGCCGGTCGTGTTCCCTCGATCCTGAGACCGAACGCGTTCTCGGGCGTCTCTCCTTTCATCTACGAGGGCCCGATCACGAGAACCGTGGCGGATGCCGCCCTGGCGATGAGCGTGCTCGCTGGCCCACATCCGGGAGATCCCTACTGCGCCCTCGACACCGTCGATTTCATGGCCGGTCTCGACAGGGGAGTCGAAGGGTGGAACATCGCCTATTCGCCCGACCTCGGCGTCTACCCGGTGCAGCGGGATGTGGCGGCCGTGGTCGAAAAGGCGGTCCGGGCGTTCGAGGATGCCGGCGCCCGGGTAGTCGAGGTCGACCTCGAGATCGACATCGACCAGCGCGAGCTGGCCGATCTGTGGTGCCGTCTCATCATGCCGCTCAGTCTCGATTCGTTCGCCAATCTGGCCGCTGGGGGGATCGACCTCCTGGGCGAGCATCGCTCGGATCTACCGCCCGAATTCTTGCGTTGGGCTGATCACGTGGCATCGATGACAGCGATGGAGTACTTCGACGACAACTCGATGCGCACCCGCGTCTACGACGCCCTGCAGGCAGTCCTGGGGGAATACGACGTTCTGGTTTCGCCGACGTTGGCGTGCTTGCCCGTCGAGAACCTCGCCAATGGGGAGACTCGCGGCCCGGTCGTCATCGAGGGGGTGGAGGTCGACCCCCTCATCGGGTGGTGCATGACCTACTTCACCAATTTCACCGGTCACCCAGCGATATCGCTCCCGGCCGGGCTGGCATACGGGCTGCCGGTGGGGATGCAGGTCATCGGAAGACGCGGCGCAGATCTCGACGTTCTCACCGCTGGCGCGGCCTTCGAACGGGTGAGACCTTGGGAGCAGATCTATCAGATCCCGGCCAGCCGACCGCTCACGGTCTGAGCGGCGGTCTCGGGCCGGTCAAGGCTCCGTGACACGGGTGTAGGCCGCAGCCACGAAGATGATGAGCGCACCGAAGAGGATCTGACGGACCGCTTCCGGGTATCCCAATGAGGAGAGGATCGAGGAGATAACGGTGAGGATCAGGGCGCCGATCATCGTCCCGCCGTACCCACCGCGCCCACCCAAGATGGAGGTTCCACCGATCACCGCGGCCGCAACCGACGGGAGCACCGCCGTGTCGGCCAGGGTGACGCTTGCCACGTTCGTCAGGCCCGAATAGAGAAACCCGGCGACTCCGGCGAGGACCGCCGAGATCACATAGAGCACTATCAGCACCTGCCAGGAACGGGCACCCGACAACCTCGATGCGATTGGGTTGTCACCGATTGCATACAGGAGGCGCCCGTAGCCCGTCCGGTTGAGCCCAAGGATGATGAGGACGGCCAGGGGCACGAACAGGAGCAGGCTCCTGGGCACGAAGCCGAGGAATATCCCGGCGCCCAGATCTCTGAACTGATCCGGGACGCCCGACCCGGTCTGCACCATCTGTATCTGCCAGACGTTGGCAAAGCCGAGCACCACCAGGCTCATGCCCAGCGTCATGATCAGAGGGTGGACCCGGAAGACGCCGACCCCGATCCCGCTGATGAGACCGACGATTGCCGCCACCGCGAGGGCGACGAGGATGCCGGTGGCAAGTCCCGGCCCGCCGACCAGTGTCGCCACCACGAACCCCGACATGGACGCCACCGCACCGACCGAGAGATCGATACCTCCCGTCAGCATCGTCATCGTCTGACAGCCGGCCAGAATTGCCAGTGGGACGGCGGCACGAACCATCACACCGGCCCAGTTCGGGCTGACGATCCCGGGTCGGATCAACTCGCTAACCACCACGAGAATGGCGAGAAGGCCGATCAAGGGGATGATCGGCCGTTCCCGGAACAGCGCACGCAAGCCTGCAGTCGTCAGCCACTTCGGCCTGGAGTCGGTGGTGGTCGCGGTGTCGGTCATGGCTCCCGCTTCCGCAGTTGGAGCAGGCTGCCGACCATGACCACTCCGACGAGGATGAGTCCCTGGGCCACGGTCGCCAGGTTGGTGTTGACGTTGAGGAACGTCATGTCGGTACGGAGCAGTGACAGGATCACGACGGCGACGATCGGCCCGAAGACCCCGCCGCGGCCACCCGCCAGGCTCACCCCGCCGAGCACGACGGCTGCGACGCTCAGGAGGGTGTAAGGCCCGGGAACAGGGGTTCCGATCCCCGTCGTGGCCGTGAGGGTGAGACCGGCGAACGCTGAGAACAGACCGGTCAAGGTGTAGGCGAAGATCTTGGTGCGCGCCACCGACACGCCGCTGCGATATGCCGCCAGTGGATCGCTCCCGATGGCGTACAACGAAAGTCCGAGGCGCGATCGTCTGATCGGGATCCAGATCGCTGCAACGATCACCAGTAGCAGTAATGCTGCCCTCGGGATCCATGCGATGAGGATCGATCCTCCGGTCAGGCTCCGAAGCCACTCGGCGGATCCACCGCCAGGCGTGCCCAGCACGAGCAGGGCGCAGCCCGCCCAAACGAAGAGCATGGCCAGGGTGACGACGATGTCGGGGACGCGCGTCACGACTATGAGGCTGCCATTCA
>JBEVIF010000006.1:0-3274 GCA_040510795.1 Acidimicrobiia bacterium | reverse complement strand
CGGGTTCACCACGATCGAGATCGCCTGCTGGCCGGCATCGAGTGGTGACACCCGCCGCTACGCCGGGACGAGTCATATCGATGTCGACGGCATGACCGATGCCCGGGCCGGTGAGATTGCCGACAGCGTCACGGGACGTGGTCTCGAGATCTCGGGCCTCGGCTACTACCCGAACCCGCTGAGCCCGGACGCCGAGCATCAGCGGATGGTGATCGACCACCTGAAGAAGGTGATCGTCGCCGCCGGCAAGATGAACGTCCCAGTCGTCAACACCTTCATCGGCGCCGATCACACCAAGACTCAGGACGAGAACTGGGAAGACGCCACCAGGGTTTGGCCCGAGATCATCTCGTCGGCGGAGGAGAACGGCGTCAGGATCGCAATCGAGAACTGCCCGATGATCTTCTCCAAAGACGAGTGGCCTTCGGGGCACAACCTGGCCTACAACCCCCGGATCTGGCGGCGGATGTTCGAGGAGTTCGGTGAGACGATCGGTCTCAACTTCGACCCGTCCCACCTGGTCTGGCTGATGATCGACATCGAACAGGCCATCGAGGAGTTCGGCTCCCGCTTCTATCACTTCCAGGCCAAGGATGTGATGATCGACTACGACGGTCTCTACGAGAACGGCAGCCTGTCATCTGGCATCGGATGGCAGATTCCCCGTCTTCCCGGTCTAGGGCACGTCGATTGGGGTGTCGTCTTCTCGGCGCTGTACCGCGTGGGCTACGACGGCCCGATAATCATCGAGCACGAGGATCGTGGGTTCGAGGCCACCGACGAGTTGGTAAAGCGGGGCTTCCTCCTGGCCAGGGACGTACTCAGCCCGTACGTCCACTGACTCACTCGCTGGTTACGAGGTCGAAGATCTCGCCAGTCTCCTTGTTGGACAGCATGAGTTTCACCCGGCCGTCGGGAAGGATCTCTCGCTTGACGATCGAATGGCCGTCGTGCATGCCGGCTTTCTTCTCGATTCGACCGGTGGACCCGCCCCGCCACTCGATGTCGACCGGCTCCCACTGACGTGATCGCGCCGAGCGATAGGCAGCGTCCATGACAGCGTTCACGATGTAGCCGTCGTAGAAGGTCTCCCGTGGCTCGCGACCCTGGTCCATCGCGTCGAACATGTCGGTGAACATGTTGGCGTACCCGAACTCGCTGACCTCATCGCCAACAGCGAAGACCCACCCTTCTGTGGATTCGATCTTCTCCGCTACATAGCGGTCACCGCTGCCGGAGGTGTACATCTCGTATCCGGTTCGGAGGAAGTGATTGAGCCAGATGGTGCCCTCGGTGCCGGCGATCTCGTCTCGCAGGTCCAGCCCACCCCGGAAAGTCCACGAGACCTCGAATTGGCCGAGGGCCCCCGACTCGAATCTGATGAGAGCGACCGCGTTGTCCTCTGCCTCGATCGGGTGGACCAGTGTGTCGCTCCATGCCATGACCTCGACGGGGCGGTTTCCCTTGCCCACGTACATGCGAATGACCTCGATGCAGTGACATCCCAGATCGACGATCGCCCCGCCGCCTGCCTTCTCCTTGTCCCAGAACCAGGCGCTGTGAGGACCCGGGTGGGTCTCGCGGGATCGAGCCCAGGTCACGTCGCCGATTCCTCCTGATTCGATCGTCTCAACGGCCTTCATGGCCTTCGGCGTGTAGCAGAGATCCTCGAGGTAGCCGGCGAACACGCCGGCTGACTCCACCCTGTCCAGGATGCGCCGGGCCTCCTCGGCGTTGCGGGCGAGGGGCTTGGTGCAGAGCACGGCCTTCCCGGCGTCGGCCGCGGCGACGATGACCTCCTCGTGGAGGAAGTTGGGCAGGCCAACGACCACCGTGTCGGTCTCATCGTGGTTGATCGCCTCTTCGATGGAAGTCGTATAGGCAGGGATGTCCCAGCGATCACTGAAGACCCGGGCCCGCTCGTCGGATTGTGAGTAGACGATGCCCACCCGGTCGCGGCCTCGCTGGCTGTGGAGCGTCATCGTGTAGAAGTCCCCGATGAGACCGGTGCCGAGCATTGCGACATTGTGAGATTTCATTGGCCCTGGTCCTCCGGTTCGAATGTCTCTGCAACGTATCAGGGACTGCCGGAGCGAAATACAGTGCTTGTGTGGCTGTGCAATCGGTAGCGGCTCCGCCTCACGAGGAAAGGACGTGCTCATGGGCGAAGACAGCAAGATCCTGAAGCAGTTCCTGGGCGACACCGACTTCCCGATCGATTGGGCCAGCGAGGAGGAGAAGGGGCTGTTCTGGTTCTTCGACGACTTGCACTGCCCGCAGCCTCTCTCTCCCATGTACTTCGACATCGGTGGCTGGTGGCTGACCTGCGATCACATGTTCCGAAGGTTCGGCACACCCTTCGCCTCTGACTGGATCGCCAAGAACATCAACGGGTACCTCTATACCGCCGCCATCCCAGCCAATCCGGGGACCACCGTGGAGGGGGTCGAGCTGGGCAACCGGTACGCCCCGAGGACGCCGGTCGACGACCCTGCCTACCCGGAGCAGATCGGCGCGTATCTCAACGCGGTGCTTCCGACCTACGGGGCTCATTTCGCCGACTGGTGGGCCACTCGCCTCGTCCCCGAGATGATCAGGAACTTCGAGTACCTCGAGGACAAGATCGAGCGCTGGGACGAGATCCCCCTTATGGAGTGGGCGACGATCCTCGAGGATGCCATCGACATCCACGACCGCCACTGGAAGATCCATTGGATGCTCAACTTCTCACAGCTGTCGGCGACTCTCGCCCTGCAGGCTGCTGCCGAGGAGCTGAAGGAGGGTGTCGACCCGACGCTGCTGGGCCGGCTGCAGAACTCGGCGAGCGACCGCAACTGGGACTCGATCGAGGCCCTGTGGAGGATGAAGGGCCAGGTCATGGAGGATGAGGAACTCTCCATCATCTTCGCCCGGGAGACAGGTGTCGACATCCTCGCCGCGTTGAACGGAAGCGAGAGGGGCAGGAGATTTCTCGAAGAGAGCCTTCAGCCCTACCAGAAGGAGTTCGGCTGGCATGCCGTATGGAGTCACGAGTTCGTGTTCCCGACCCGTTACGAGACACCGGAGCCCATCCTGGAGGTGATCAAGGGATACGTCGACACCGACTACGACTACCCGGCTGCCATCGGCGCGCTCAAGAAGGATCTCGAGGCGGCCACCGATGAGCTGTTGGACGGGCTCGACGGTGAGGCACTCGAGCGCATGAAGCAGGCACACGACACCAATGCCCGAATGGCCCCGCTGACGCCCGACCACCACTTCTACATCGACCAGG
>JBEVIF010000005.1:0-7442 GCA_040510795.1 Acidimicrobiia bacterium | reverse complement strand
GTCTGGCCGGGGAGGCGATGGGCATCGCCCGCCGCTTCGTCGAGTACCACCTCGATCGCAAGCTCATCTCATTGGCGGTGATGGAGTGACCCTGGATGTCTCCGGTGTCGATCCGGACCGTATCCCGAGGCATGTCGGGCTGATCCTCGACGGGAATGGACGATGGGCCAATGCGCGTGGCCTGCCTCGGACTGCGGGGCACGCCGCCGGTGAGGCGGCGTTGTTCGACACAGTCGAAGGAGCCTTGGAGATCGGCATCGAGTGGCTGACCGCTTTCACCTTCTCCACTGAGAACTGGTCGCGTTCGGACGAGGAGGTCGAGTTCCTCATGTGGTTCAACGAGGATCTCCTCACCCGGCGCCGCGACGATCTCCACGAGCAAGGAGTGAGGATGCTCTTCGCTGGCGACATGGACGATCCCAGAATCCCGGACCGGAATCGCAAACACATGTCCGAGGCGGCCCGGATGACTTCGGACAACACCAGTCTCCACCTGGTATTCGCCTTCAACTATGGGAGCCGTCGTGAGATCGTCGACGCCGCGAGGGCTCTCGCCTCCAGCGTGGCCTCAGGGGCTCTGGCAGTCGACGAGATAGACGAGACGCTGCTGGCGGGCTCGCTGTACGTGCCCGAAATGCCTGATGTCGACCTGATCATTCGATCGTCGGGGGAGCATCGGCTCTCCAACTTCCTCCTCTGGCAGGCGGCATACGCCGAGTTCCACTTTCCCGGAATCCTCTGGCCCGACTTCGACAGGCAGGGGTTGTTGGACGCCGTGATCGACTACCAGGGCCGGGAGCGTCGTTTCGGCGCCGCCGAAGATTTGTCCCGGATTGACTAAGAGCCCGGATCGGGCCACCGTTTCACCTCCGCATGACGCAACCAACCCTCGAGACCATCTCCAACCTCGCCAAGAAGAGAGGCTTCGTCTTTCAGGCTTCCGAGATCTATGGCGGGATTCGCTCTGCCTATGACTACGGGCCGCTGGGCGTGGAGTTGCTGAAAAACGTCAAAGACGAGTGGTGGCGGGAGATGGTTCAGCTTCGGGACGATGTGGTCGGACTTGATTCGGCCATCCTCCAGGCCCGCCAGGTATGGCAGGCGTCGGGGCACGAGGAGGTCTTCACGGATCCCTTGGTCGAGTGCCGCAACTGCAACGCACGGCACCGTCTCGACAAGCTGGACGACCCGAACACCTGCCCAACCTGTGGTAAGTCAGGGACGTTCACCGAGCCGAAGCCATTTCACCTCATGTTCCGCACCCACATGGGCCCCGTCGATTCGGAGGAGAACCTGATCTACCTCCGGCCAGAGACGGCGCAGGGGATCTTCACCAACTTCGAGAACATCCGCCGCACGAATCGTCTCAAGCTCCCGTTCGGGATCGCCCAGGTGGGGAAGTCGTTCCGCAACGAGATCACTCCGGGTCAATTCGTGTTCCGCACTCGCGAGTTCGAGCAGATGGAGATGGAGTACTTCGTCAGGCCCGAGGAGGTGGACGAATGGTTCGCCTACTGGCAGGAGCGGCGCTTCGCCTGGTATCTCGGACTCGGTATGACCGAGGCCAATCTCCGCGTCCGGCCCCATGACGAGGATGAGCTGAGTCACTATTCGGCCGCGACCGTCGACGTCGAGTACAGATTTCCCTGGGACTGGGATGAACTCGAAGGGATCGCAAATCGCACGGACTTCGATCTGAAGCAGCACTCGGAGCACTCCGGTGAGGATCTCCGTTACTTCGACCCCGAGACAAAAGAGCGCTTCTACCCCTACGCGATCGAGCCGGCGGCAGGCGCCACCAGGACCACCTTTGCCTTCCTCATTGACGCATATGACGAGGAGAAGGTCAACGACGAAACGAGGACGGTTCTGCGCCTCCATCCCCGTCTGGCTCCGTACAAGGTGGCGATCCTCCCGCTGTCCAAAAAGGAAGATCTGATCGAGCCTTCTGAGCGCATCGCCGCTGAGCTTCGGAAACGGTGGATGGTCGAGATGGACGTGACCCAGTCGATCGGGCGGCGCTACCGGCGACAGGACGAGATCGGCACTCCGTATGCCGTCACCGTCGACTTCGAGACTTTGGAAGATCAAGCGGTGACTGTCAGGGACCGGGACTCCATGAAACAGGACCGGGTCTCGATGGACCGCCTTGTGGATTATCTCGCTGAGCGTCTCGACTGACCCATTCGCCGTCTATAGAGAGTTCGTCCCCCGCATCGTGAAGGAATCCCCGGCCGTACTTATGATCGGTCGGCCATGGCAGAGCGAGGTGACATCGATCGGGTTCGGGAGTCAACCGACCTCGTCGATCTGATCTCCGAGGTCACCAAGGTCAAGCGCTCGGGCCGTAGCTTCATGGCGGTCTGCCCCTTCCATGAGGAAAAGACCCCTTCCATGTCAGTAGACCGTGCCCGGGGGCTCTACCACTGTTTCGGGTGCGGCAAGGGAGGCGATGTCTTCAGCTTCGTGCAGGAGACTCAGGGCGTCGACTTCGCCGATGCCCTCGAGTTGCTCGCCAGGCGGGCAGGGATCACGCTGGTCCGGGACCCTGCCGACGCCCGCCATAGGGGGCGTAGGGGAGAGGCAGTCGAGGCGCTGAAGAGGGCGATCGACGTCTACCACGACCGCCTGAAGAAGGCACCGGAGGCGGGGGCGGCCCGGGCTTATCTCCGCCAGCGTGGCTACGACGTCGGGATCATCGACGAATGGAAGCTCGGGTTCGCGGCAACCGACTGGGACACACTGACCAAGGAGCTCAAGGCAGGCGGGCTCGATGATCGGGTGCTCGTCGATGCTGGTCTATCCCGTCGCGGCCGGCATGGCCTGTTCGATGTCTTCAGGGGTCGGCTCATGTTCCCAATCCACGACCTCCGTGGTGATGCCGTCGGGTTCGGGGGCCGGAAGATCGAGGAGATCGATCGCAATGCCACGAACAACCCGGACGCCAAATACGTGAACTCGGCCGATTCGGTGGTCTATCACAAGGCTCAGGTCCTGTTCGGGCTGGACCGGGCCCGTCGGGAGATATCCGACGACCATCCGGCGGTGATCGTCGAGGGATACACCGATGTGATCGCCATGCACCAGGCCGGCGTCAAGACTGCCGTTGCGACCTGTGGCACCGCGCTTGGAGATGGTCATTTCGATCTCCTTCGGCGGTTCAGCGAGAAGGTGGTCCTCGCATTCGACTCCGACGAGGCTGGGTCCAAAGCCGCGCTCAGGGGCGACGAGCTGGAGTCACCGTTTCGCCTCGATCTCGACCTTCGCGTGGCGGTGATGCCCGACGGGCTCGACCCGGCTGATCTGGTGCAGCAGGACCGAAACGAGGAGCTGGTATCGGCTGTGAACGGGGCGAGACCGCTCCTGGAGCGAAGGATCGAGCACGAGGTGAGCCGGCACGATCTGTCCGGGCCCGAAGGCAGAGCGCGAGCCCTTCATGCCGCTGCCGCCCAAGTGCGCCGAATCAACGACGGGATCGCTCGTCGGGAGTACGCCCGGTATGTCGCCCGGCTGATCGGCGTCGAGCTGGAGGCGGCCCAAGCTGCGATCGACGGCGACCGGGGCAGGCGCGGCCGCGCCGAGCCCGGCGTCGAGCGGCCGCTGGACCGGATCGAGTCCGAGCTCATGCGAGTGTTGATCGCGGACCCCTCATCGGTGGAAGGTGTGGTCGCCGAGGACTTCACGGATCAGCGGCTGAGGCAGGCGTTCTCCGCCCTCGATTTGTCGGCGCCGGTACCGGGTGAGCCGGTCGACATCTCGGAGGCTGGCGACGAGGAGACGCGATCGTTGCTGCGCTCATTGGCCATGGACGACCGCCCGCTGTCGTCAGGTCCTGAGATTCTGTCTCGGGTGAAGGAGCGGCGACTGGACGCGGAGATCGAGGATCTGCAGCGGATACTGACTGGAATGGAGCCCGGAACCGATGCTCATTCCGACAACCTCCGCCGCTTGATAGCTTTACAGCAGGAGAAGCGATCCTCCACCCGGATGTGAACGAAGAACTCAGCAAGGTCGTCGCCGCCCTCGTCAAGAGGGGCAAGCATCGTGGTTTTCTCACGATGGCAGAGGTCCAGCAGGAGCTGGAGGATGCCGAGGCGTCCGGGGAGGCATTCGAGGAGGTTGCTGACGCCCTCCGCTCCCAGGGGATCAAGCTCACCGAGGAGGGGCCGGGAGTCACCGAGGAGTTCGTCGAGGTCGGCCAGATCTCGGTTTCGGACCCGGTTCGCCTCTATCTCAATGAGATCGGTAGGTATCCCCTTCTCACCAGCCAGCAGGAGGTGGAGCTGGCGATGCACATGGAGGCGGGACATCGGGCGCAGGCCCGCCTCGACGAGGAGGGGCTGATCGATGAGGACCGGGCTGTCCTCGGGCATGAGATAGACATCGGCGACGCAGCCCAGAAGCAGCTCGTTCAGTCCAACCTTCGCCTGGTCGTGGCATTGGCACGTCGCTATGTAGGGCGTGGAATGGCGTTGCTCGACCTGATCCAGGAGGGCAACGTCGGTCTGATGCGCGCCGTGGAGCGGTTCGACTATCGAAGGGGCTTCAAGTTCTCCACCTACGCCACATGGTGGATCCGTCAGGCAATCTCCAGGGCGATCGCCGATCAGGGCCGGACCATCCGCATGCCGATCCACGTTCTCGATTCGGTGAACAAGCTGACCCGCGCCCAGCGGGAGATGACCCAGACCATGGGTCGTAAACCCACTCTCGACGAGTTGGCCTTTGAGCTCGACATCGAGCCCAGTCGAGTGGCCGAATTGCAGCGAATCGCCCAGGACACGGTCTCCCTGGAGACGCCGGTTGGCGAGGACGACGACGGCACTCTCGGTGACCTCGTCGAAGATCTCGAGTCAGATCGCCCCGCGGATGTCGCCACTTTCTCGTCTTTGCAGGATCAGCTGGCTATGGCCTTGGAGGGTCTGAACGAGCGGGAGCGTGAGGTCTTGATCATGCGGTTCGGTCTCGCCGATGGGCGAATGCGCACACTCGAGGAGGTTGGGTCCCATTTCAAGGTGACCCGGGAACGCATCCGGCAGCTAGAGACCAAGGCATTGGCCAAGCTCCGGCACCCCGACAAGTCACAGAGGCTGGAAGGGTTCCTGGAGAACTCCTGATCGGCTCGGGCACGTGGGTGCCCGTCGTGGCAATATCGGGCCATGAGATTTAGATCCGGACTCGTGGTCGGCGCAGCCTTCGGGTATGTCTTGGGAGCCCGTGCAGGGCGGCAGCGGTACGAACAGATCAAGCACTGGGCCGGTGAGGCGAGGAAACACCCTGCGGTGGCCCAACTGGCGAATCAGACCGTAGGCGTGGTCGATGCGGGACGCTATGTCGCCGCCACCGGGCTCACGTCGGTGGCCAAGGGGCTTCGCACGGTCGACAGTCACTCAAGCTCTGAGTAGACAGAAGCCGACTGGTACCCTGACCCTGCCAGTCGGCAACCTTCCGCGGTAGCTCAATTGGTAGAGCAGTGGACTGTTAATCCATTGGTTGTAGGTTCGAGTCCTACCCGCGGAGCCCAGGCAGCGAGAATCCCTAATAAGTAAGGGTGGTTCTCGGGTACTGACATGGAGAACGGTTCAGACATGGAGCTGGGGCGCTTGACGCCGCTAGGTCGTTAGACCTGGGGCATAGAGGAAACCGTTGCAGGCCGTCACAACGTCTCACCACGGAGGCGTGACCATCACGGACCACGACCTCGCCCTACCCCTGTCTCCTGTTCGGTGGTCGTGTGGTTCGGCTACCTCCTACTCACGGAGGGGCTGTGAGAGACCAGGAACTCCCCGCCGCGAAAGCTACTGCAGACGGTGAGGTGGACGGCTAATTGTTGTTGATATAGATGTCCACGCCGTACGTCTTGTTGTTATCGGGGGTCACGATCGTGAGACGGCAAGCACTCGTGTACCCATAGTACGGCGGCCAGAATGACACCATGATCTGGCACGTGTCGCCCGTCTGATGAGGCCCACCGCAACTATTCGACTTGACAGAGAATTCCCCATGCGGTCCGGGCATGACACTGGCCTGGGCACCGAGGGTCGAGTCGGTGAGGTACTCAACCGTGACGTACACGGTGGTCTCCTGGCCGAAAGGAGCGCTCGAGTGATCGATGAACGTTGGCGTCACGCGGATCTGCGCAGAGGCGCCCGGTGGACGCAACTCCCAGGTGTCCGAGAAGAGGTCGGCCGCGTTCGCGATGACTGACGGTGCCGCGCTCCCCCCGAAGAGGACAACCTGCTTACGGGTCTCGTCGTACGCCATCGCGTAACCCTGGCGGCCCGCAGGGCCGATGTCTTGACGCTCCGTCCAATCGGTCCCATCAAGCTGCCATGTCCCACCAAATAGGACGCCCGACGCGGGATCGGTACCGCCGAACAAGACGGTGGTAATCCCAGCGAACACGAGCCCGGTGCCCTGTCGGGGTTCGGGGCCGACGTCGTTAATCTCGGTCCACTCGATCCCGTTCCATGTCCACGTATCGGATCCGCTTGAACCCCCGAACAGCACCGTGCGGCTCGCCGGGATCTCGAAACACATCGCATGACCGCCGCGAGGACCCGGACCGGTGTCTGCGACCTGCGTCCAATCATTGCCGTCCCACTCCCAGGTGTCACCACGGAGTCCGCTCGCGTCCTCTCCGCCGAAGAGCACGACGCGCGACCGTGCAGAGTCGTATGCAAGAGCATGGCGAAAACGGGCGCTCGGTCCGGTGTCTGCGACCTGTGTCCAAGCCACGCCGTCCCATTCCCAGGTGTCGGCGACTGGGCCGCTCCCGCTCCTACCACCGAACAAGACAACGCGAGACCGAGCGGAGTCAGAGGCGATCGCGTGCTCGGCGCGCGCCGGAGGCCCTATGTCCTCGACTTGCGTCCACGTTGCTCCGTCCCAGCGCCACGTGTCGTCGTGCAGATCGACGGGACCCTTCCCGCCAAACAGAAGCACGTCCTCTGTCACTTTGTCCCACGCGAGTGCATGCCCGTACCGAGCGCTCGGGCCAATGTCTTGGCGTTGTGTCCAGAGCCATGAAGTCATTACGGCCGTCCAGAGAGCGAGCATAGTTTGGGACCCATGGTCGCCCACGGATCGCCGATGATCGCGACATGTGGCGGCGTCAGATCGGCTGATGCACGATTCCTCCAAGTGTTGAACAGCGGATAACTTCGACTGTTCGGGGTTTCGTGACCTGGGGGTTCTCGCTCAAGCACACCGCTTATTCGGGTCGGACTGTTAATCCATTGGTTGTAGGTTCGAGTCCTACCCGCGGAGCTTGAAATCGCCTTGTAAATCAGGCGAATGTCGTTGACACCCACCCTGGGGCGTGTCGCGGAGCATGTGTAGCCCCAGTGTCGCCGAGGAGTGGCGTGACGGGCCTACATTGCCGGGTCAGTCGTCAGGATGCCGACTGTGATCGATGCAAAGCATTTGGCAGTTTGACCGCA
>JBEVIF010000004.1:0-8121 GCA_040510795.1 Acidimicrobiia bacterium | reverse complement strand
TACTGGGATCGCACCGGGTCGAGGACCTCTTCGAAAGTGTCGCCGCAGCTCTGCCAATCGGCCCAGATCAGTGCCACGGCTCCCGGATCTTCCGGGGCAAGCTCGACTCCATCGGGAAGCAGCTCGGCCACTCGTTCGGGGTGGGTGCGGTACTCGACGGTGAGCATCTCGCCCGAGTAATGCCAGGGCGGAGGCGGTATGACAGAGGAGCGCCCACTGGGAGTGCGGGGGAAGAGGAAACCTGACATCAGATCGTCTGCAAGGTGTAGATCGCGTGATCGTATATGCCCGATCCGGGGTGGGCGAAGACATCCATCCGGGCTACCTTGACCCCGATGTCGGGAAACCTCGAACCGGGGCACCAGGAACGCGCCGAGTTGGCCGAGAGCGTCCTCGGCGTCCTCCAGGACTGGTTCGACCGGGCCGACACCATGCCGGCCTCGGGCGTCGATTTGGATGACGATCTGGCGGCGCGTCTGATGGCCCCGCCCACCGACGATGGCCGCTCCCTCGAAACGATCCTGGCCGACGTCGAGAAAGCAGGGCACTCCGGCGTGTTCCACCCTTCCGGCGGGCACCTCTCGTACATTCCCAACGCGGGCTTGTACACGGCGGCCTTGGCCGAGTTTCTCGCAGCCGGGCTCAATCGCTACACCGGGGTCTCGGGTGCGGCCCCGGGCATGAGCGCCATCGAGCATGGGACGGTGCGTTGGATGGCGTCCCTCTTCGACATGGGTGAATCGGCCTCCGGCGTCATCGTGTCGGGTGGCTCGATGGCCAACCTGACCGGTGTGGTCGCCGCTCGCACCGCGAAGCTCGGAGACGAGTTCTCCAAGGGTGTCATCTATGTGACCCGTCACACCCATCACTCGCTCGAGAAGGCCGCTCGAATAGCCGGCTTCAGAAGGGACCAGATCCGGGAAGTAGGCATCGACCACGATCTGAGGATGGATCCGGATGCCCTTTCGGCGGCCATCGCCGAAGACCGGGGTGCCGGGCGTGATCCCTTCCTCGTCGTAGGATCGGCCGGGACGACCGACACTGGGACTGTCGACCCGCTTCCCGCTCTGGCCGCGATCGCCGCCAACGAGGGGCTCTGGCTTCATGTCGACGCTGCGTATGGCGGCTTCTTCCAATTGACGAAGCGGGGCCATGCCGTCCTGTCCGGGATCGAGCAGGCAGACTCGATCGCGATCGATCCGCACAAAGGCCTGTCCGTCCCGTTCGGCGTTGGCGCCCTGCTGGTGCGCGATGAGTCCCACCTGATCGACGCCAACCAGGGGCGCGGCGCCTATCTGCGAGAAGAAGATCACGATTCGGGCATCAGGGACATCGCCTCGCTCGGCCCGGAATTGAGCCGGCCGTTCCGCGCCATGCAGATGTGGCTCCCGCTCCATCTCCACGGGGTGGGCCCTTTCCGGGAGGCTCTCGACACCAGTCTCGACCTTGCCGAACACGCCCATCAACGACTGCTGGGCGTCGACGGTCTCGAGGTGCCGTGGAAGCCCGACCTCTCGGTCGTGGCGTTCCGATTCGAGGACGACACCCTGGGCCGTCTGGCGCTGGAGACGATCAACCGGGAGCGGGTGGTCCATCTGTCCCCCACCACCATCGCCGAGCGCTTCGTGCTCCGGTTCGCCATCCTCAATCGCCGCACGACTCGTGATCACCTCGATCATGCCATCGACATGATCGAAAAAAACCTGGTCGGCTGACCCCTGTGTCCGGGGTTCCGGGTCAGTTGTTGGGCGGGGCTTCGCTGATGCTGGCGAGCGCCGACCCGGGGTCGCGCTCCATGGCGAGGTCCCCAAGTGTGACGATGCCCACGAGGCGGCCGTCATCGATCACTGGAAGCCGACGGATGGCCCGGCCGCTCATCATCTTGACCGCCTTGCCTACCGGATCACTCGATTCGACAGACTCGACTGTGTGGTTGCAAACGTCTCGAACCACCATCGATGCGGGGTCGTGGCCCTCGGCGACGACGTTCAACGCAAGATCGCGATCGGTCACGATCCCACAAACGCTCCCATCTGGGCGGGTGACGACAACGTCGCCGATATCAGCCTCACGCATCAGACGCGCCGCCTCGCTGACGGGCGCGCCCTCGTCGACGGTCAGTGGATCCCTCGTCATGACTTCATGAATGGTTTGCACGGCTACCTCCTGTTCGCCGTGTCAGTTACCCGTTGTGACATGCCCTGAAACGTTGCGGGTGCGCGCACCGTGACGATGAGGGTCAGGCCGACAAACGTTCCGACCAAGGCGAAACCCTGGACCAGGATTCCCGCTCGCCGCGTCCAGTCGGGGCGCAGCAGGCTGGTAAGCAGACCGGCCAAAAGAACGATCGCAATGACACTCTCCGCCGTGCCGGCTTCCTGGTCGTTGTAGCCATCCAGGACGACTCCGAAATGGATGAGGGCGGCCGCGATGAAAACCGCCGCTTCCAACCCGAGGAACAGACGAATGCGATTGACCATCTCTCTCCCATTCCACGTACCCGGGTACGTCAAACCTTGTGATCCAGATGCAACCCGAGGCGCATGACCGCTTCGCCATTGATCGGTACCGTCTGGGCGGTGACCGCCACTCCCACTCGCATCGCACGGGCCTTGTTCGCCCCCCTCGCCCCCGGATACGAGCGTTGGGCCCGGATCCTCAGCATGGGACAGGATGGTCGCTGGCGGGCGCACATGATCGAGGCGCTCAGGCCGCGCCCGAGGGATGTCGCGCTCGACATCGCCGCCGGGACCGGCTCGATCACCCGGCGCCTCCAGGAGGGAGGCGCAACGGTTATTTCCCTCGACCAGAGTGCCCAGATGCTGGGACCGGCCATCGCGCGAGGCGCAACCGGGGTCCTCGCGTCCGCCGAGTGGCTCCCTTTTCCCGATGCCCGCTTCGACATCGTCACCTTCGGCTATCTCCTCCGCTATGTCGGGGACGTGAGCGATTGCATGACTGAGGTCACACGTGCCCTGAGACCGGGTGGCCGCGTCGGAATGGTGGAATTCAGCCGGCCGCGGGGCATCTGGCGGCCGTTGTGGTGGCTCTATACCCGTCTCGTGCTGCCCGTCGCCGGGCTCCTGGCCGGAGAGGGCTGGCCCGAGGTAGGAAGATTCCTCGGTCCGAGCATCGAGGAATTCGCTGACAACTACCCGCCGGATCGGCTCGCCCTCATCTGGGAGAGAGCCGGTCTCGCCGGGGTCCGGTACGAACGCCTCTCCCTTGGCGGGGGTCTCGTCATGTGGGCGCACAAACCAGAGCATTCCGAGGTCGGAGGCTTGTGAGCGATCGGCGCCCGGCCTTCTACGCCCCCACCGGCTCGCTCACCGGGGACTTCGTCTCCCTCCTCCATGTCCCCTACACGTTGTGGCATCTTTCTTATGTCCCAATAGGCGCCGCCCTCGCCGCAGAGCTCGATTGGTTCATCCTCGGCGGCACCATGGCTGCGTTCGCCGTGGGGCTCGGTGTCGGGGCCCACGCCCTCGACGAGGTGAAGAGCCGCCCTCTGGGGACGCGCATCTCGGACCGGGCATTGTGGGCGGTAGGCATCGGCGCCATGGTCGTGTCGCTGGCGATCGCGGTGGTCGGGTCGTTCGTGGTCTCACCTTGGGTCCTGGCTTGGGCGATCGCGGGCATTTTCCTCGCCGTCGGCTATGCCCTGGAATGGCCCTTCTTACACAGTGACGTGGGGTTCGGGCTGGCCTGGGGGGCGTTCCCTCTCCTCGTGGGCTACTGGGCGCAGACCATGACGATCACACTGCCCATCATCGTCATGGCTGCCATGGCATGCCTTCTCAGCCTGGCACAAAGGGCGTTGAGCACCCCTGCTCGTTTTGTCAGGAGGCGCACCGGCGAGGCCGTCACCGTGTTCGACGGGGAGCGGTCCTGGGATCGAGGACAGCTTCTGCAAACGTGGGAGAAGCCACTTCGCCTCCTCACCTGGACCACCGTCACTCTCGCCATCGGGCTCCTGCTGACCCACGTCTAGGGCGTCAGACCGTCGTCACCCTGACCGGAAGATGCTTGATCCCGTTGATGAAGTTGGAGCGAAGACGATCGGGCGGGCCGGTGATCTCGATCGAGGCAACCCGTCTCAAGAGCTCCTCGAACACGACCCGCACCTCGAGACGGGCCAAGGATGCGCCGAGGCAAACGTGACGGCCCGTGCCAAAGGTCAGATGGTCGTTTGGTTGGCGACGGACGTCGAAGGTGAACGGGCTGTCGAACACCTCCTCGTCGTGATTCGCCGATGGGTACCACATGACGACCCTGTCTCCGGACCGGATGGTCCTCCCCCGCAACACCACGTCCTCTGTGGCGGTGCGCCGGAAATGCATGGTCACCGACGATTTGCGAAGGATCTCCTCAGTAGCCGGCGCCGAGAGACGCGCTGGGTCGTCGCGCAGTTGTTCCAGCTGGTCGCGATGATCGAGGAGATAGATCAGACCATGACTGATGGTGTGCCGGGTCGTCTCGTTCCCGGCGACCATCATGAGGGTGAAGAAGTTCTTGAACTCCAGGTCGGTCAACGGCTGACCGTCCGGTTCGGCGGTGAGGAGCGCCGTCACGATGTCGTCGGCCGGGTCGCTTCGCCGTTCCAGCGCCATCTCCTCGGCGTAGCGAAAGACTTCGAGGGCAGCCGGGGATCGGAACGGGAGGAGCCGGTATTCCTCCGTGTCCATCTTGTCGATCACCACCGGGGTGTACTCGGGGTCGGCGTTGGAGATCATCTGATCCCCCCAGGCCACCAACTGCTGGGCGTCCGTCTCGGGCACGCCGAGAAGGCGGCATAGGAGCCTGATCGGGAGCTCCCGGGCGATCTCGGTGACGAAGTCGAACTCTCCGAGGGGGAGGACACGGTCGAGGACCTGGCCCGCCAGCGTCCGGAAGGCGCTTTCGTAGGTCGCCACCACCTTGGGCGTGAAACCGGGTTGGACCAGCCGCCTCAACCTGGCGTGCTCCGGAGGGTCGAACTCCATCATGGTTCGTCGTGCCTCGAGCTCGTCGGGCGCCATCTGCTCGATCCTGATCCCCCTCGAGGCGGTGAATCTCCTGAAGTCCCGGCTTGCCACCGAGATGTCGGCATGCTTCGTCAGCGCCCAGAAGCCCTCGCCATCGCTCTCCTCGACCCATGCCACCGGCTCCTCCCGGCGCATACGGGCGAAGGTGGCGTGTGGGACGGACCGCACGAAGGTGTCGTGTGATGTGATGTCGGCGTGGGCCTCACCGGGATCCTGGTGAAGGGTGCTCAGAGACATTTGCCAACATGATCGCACTCATCGCCTGGGTACCGTGGGGCGGGATGGCGGAATACCGAAGGATCCTGCTCGATGGCGTAGCCACCCGGGTCGTCAAAGAAAGCGACGAGCTCGTGGCGGATGACGGACACAGGGTCCCGGCCGAGCAGGCGATCCACCTCCCTCCGGTCGAGCCGTCGAAGATCATCGCCGTTCATCTCAATTTCCGCAGCCGCGTCCAGGAGTTCGGGGCGAACCTCCCTCCGGCGCCTACCTATTTCCAGAAGCCGACGACTGCACTGAACTCCCACGACGGCAGCGTGGTCCGGCCCGCCGGCTGCCGGTACCTGAACTACGAGGGAGAGATCGCCATCGTCATCGGGGAGACATGTCGCAATGTCTCGATCGGCCAAGCCGAGTCACGGATTGCCGGATACACGATCGCCAACGACTTCGGGCTGCACGACTTCCGTGACACCGACGCCGGCTCGATGCTCCGGGTCAAGGGCTCTGACACACTGTGCCCGATCGGCCCGGGGCTCGTGACCGACTGGGCGTTCAGGGGAAAGACAATCACGACGCATGTCAATGGTGAGATCCGCCAGGAAGGCTCCACCGACGAGATGGAATGGGACATGGGGTATCTCGTGGCGGATCTGGCCCGCACCATCACCCTGTTGCCCGGGGACATCATCCTCTCCGGGACCCCGGCCGGGTCAAGACCAGTCGACCCCGGAGACGTGGTGACCGTCACGGTGGAGGGCCTCGGCGCGTTGACCAACACCATCGTCGAAGGAGCGACGGCGATCGACCCGACCTTTGGCGCCCAACCGAGCAACTCTGAAGAGGTCGTCTCGACCGCACTCGGTGGTGAATGGGAGCATCGTGGAGTTCGTGCCCCGATGGGTCCCGGCTCGGCGCATTACAGGTCGGAGCTCGATGCCTGAGACTCCGGAGCGTGTGGTTGCGCTCCTCCGCGGAGTCAACGTGGGAGGGGTCAGGGTGCCGATGCCGGAGCTCAGATCCTTGCTCGAGCTCCAGGGCCTGGGCGATGTCCGGACTCATCTCCAGAGCGGGAACGTGATCGTGACTCCCCCGTCTGGCGATTCCGATGCGATTGCTGGGCTCATCGAGAAGGTGATCAGTGACAGTCTCGGATTGACTATCCGTGTCATTGTCCGGGACCGGGATGAGATGGCGAAGACGGTCCTGGCCAACCCCTTCCTCGGGCCGGAGATCAATCCCACCATGGTTCATGCGGTCTTCCTCGAATCTGACCCAGCTCGCGACCGGATAGCCGCGCTCGATCCTGATCGCTCACCTTCCGATCGCTTCTCCGTCGAGGGCCGGGAGATATTCGTTCAATACGGCCCCGCCGGGTCGGGGCGCTCCAAGCTCCATCTGAGCTATTTCGAGAAGAGCCTCGGCGTGACCGGCACCGCCCGCAACTGGAACACAGTGACCCGCCTGCTCGAGATGCTCGAAGAGAGCTAGACGGGGTCGAGAACGGGTGGGCTCAGGGAGTCCCTTATCTGATCGAGACGTTCCGGGACGACGCGGTAGTGGACCCATCGCCCCCGCCTCTCTCCAACAACGAGGCCGGCCTCGCGCAGGATGCGGAGATGGTGGGAAACGGTCGGTTGCGCCAGCCCGAGCGGATCTTCCAGCTCGCAGCCACAGGCGGTCCCCTCTGGAGCGGCTGCCAGCATCGAGACGATCCTGAGACGAACCGGATCCGCCAACGCGGCAAACAAGGAAGCGGTCCGTGTGGCTCCCTCCTCCTCCAGGACGCCGCCGAACAGCGGCTCACAACATTCCATTCTCATATTGACATTAGTCGATATATCGACGAAGATCAATGTATCGAAGATCATCGATACGAAGGGAGTGGTGATGATTCTTCTCGATGACAGCAACTGCTGTGGCGGCGGCGACGGGATTCGCTGCTGCTGATCGGCATCCGGTCGGGGTGTTGCTAGTCGAGCAGCGCCCCGACCGATTTCCCCTCCTCGCAGTCCTCGAGGAGCGGGCAATACCGGCACCAGGGGCCACCGGTCCGGGGAAGATCGGCGCCTGTCGCCCAGGCGTTGCGAAGGAGATCGACCAACTCCGCGATCTCGGCGGCCACCCTCCCCGCGTCTTCCGATGACGGCACAGTTCGATAACGCTCCCCCGTCCTCACCGATACCGCTTCGACGTAGGCCGGCAACTCCCCACTGTCGAGCAGCCACAAGAGCGCATAGAACAGAAGCTGATCCTCGGGATCGGTGAGCTCGCCGGTCTTCCAGTCCACAAGGCGGAACCCACCGAGGTCCTCGCGATAAACCGCATCGACTGTGCCCATCAAATCCACACCTTCGGCCACGGTCGCCTCGAGGTTGTGCTCGGAGCCTTCGAACCCTTCGGAGGGCAGCCGGGTGAAACGCTCGTAAAGGCCACGGACCTCCTCGATGACCGCCGCCAGGGTGGACGGACGCATCTCGAGATCCGCCATCTTGTTGTTCAAGCTCGAGCCGCCGATCTCCTCACGACACGCCTGCACAAAATCATCAGACGGGATCGAGCCCGAGGTCAGATGCCGGCTGAAGATCCGATGGGCAAGGATGCCGAGGAACGACTGACGGCTCTCCGGGCCATAGATACCCTGCAGCCTCGCTCCGGCCTGGGCCGGGCATTTTTTGAAGGTGACGAAGGTCGACGCCGAGACCTTGAGGGCTTCCCCATGAACCATTTCCGGGAATCGGATCGTCACTCGAGTCGAGAGTACAGAGCGGTCCTGTCACATTTTCGGATAACAGCGGACTGCTCATTACCATCGCAGGCCCCGGGCAAAAGGTCGTTTTGGGGCGGCCTTCCATGAAAAAGCATCTCTCCGCAGTCA
>JBEVIF010000003.1:0-3119 GCA_040510795.1 Acidimicrobiia bacterium | reverse complement strand
CGCTCGATCTCGTGGTCGAAGCCGGAGAACCGGATCGACTCCCGGAACCAGCGCCCTCTGCTCCGCTATTTCCCCGAGCTGACTCCGGCTCTCGATCAGTTGCCCGCCGGAACCGTCGTCGACGGCGAGATCGTTGTCGTGGTCGACGGGGTAACCGATTTCGACACGCTCCAGCAGAGAATTCACCCCGCCGTGTCCCGAATCACAATGCTCTCCGAACAGACTCCAGCCGAGCTGATCGCCTTCGATCTCCTCGCCGACCGGGGCAAGGACCTCCGGGAGCGTCCATTCAGCGAGCGGAGAAATCGCCTCGTGGAACTTGCCGGAAAGCTCGCCGACCCCTGGCACCTCACCCCCCAAACCGACTCCGAGGACGTGGCGCGAGGCTGGTTCGATGAGTTCGAATCCGCCGGGTGCGACGGCATCGTGGCCAAGGTCCCCGATCTCGCCTATCAGCACGGGAAGAGGGCGATGATCAAGATCAAGCACCGAAGAACCATTGATTGCGTCGTGGGCGGCTTTCGTGAGCACAAGGACGGGGGGAAGATCGGATCCCTCCTCCTCGGGCTCTACGACGAGCGGGGCGAGCTCCATTTCATAGGTCACTGCTCGGGATTTGGGGACGTCGACAGGGTCGAGATCTTCAATCGGTTCAAGGAGCTCGTTGTCGAGGGCAGCTTTGGCGAGGAGGCGAGGGCTCCCGGCGCGCAGAGCCGCTGGTCGGCCGGAAAGACCCTCGAATGGACTCCGGTGGAGGCTGGAGTGGTGGTCGAGGTCAGCTACGACCAACTGGAAGGTGAGCGCTTCAGGCACGCCACCCGTTTTCATCGCTGGCGGCCCGACAAGGACCCGCTCCAATGCACGATGGAGCAACTGGAGCGCCCGGAAGGCCCCGGGTTCCGCCAGGTGGTTCAGTGAAGGGCCTGCTGGGGGGAAACTCAGGGTTGTCCCTGATTGATGGGCGATGCGGCCCAGGGTCCAATGACGTCGTGCAAGTCATCCCCCCTCCCTCCGGGGAGGAAACATGAGCGCGATTCTCGAAGTCGACGACCTCACCCACGACTACGGCGAGGTTCTCGCCCTGAGCGGTCTCACCCTCGAGGTGCCGCCTGGGGTGACCGGGCTGGTAGGAGCGAATGGGGCCGGCAAGACCACGATGCTCCGGCTCATGCTCGGGCTCCTCCACCCCACCGCGGGTTCGATGCAGGTCTTGGGGCACGACCCGCAACGCGAACCTCTGGTGGTGCGATCGAGGATCGGCTATATGCCCGAGGGCGAATGCCTGCCCAAAGACCAGACCGCGGCCGATTTCGTCTCCTACGCCGCCCAGCTTGCCGGCATCCCTTCACATGAGGCCAAGCGCCGATCGTCGGAGACCCTTTTCCTGGTCGGCCTCGAAGAGGAGCGGTTCCGTTTCCTCGGCGATTTCTCCACCGGCATGCAGCAAAGGGTCAAGCTGGCCCAGGCCATCGTTCATGATCCAGACCTCCTTCTCCTCGACGAGCCCGCCTCGGGGCTCGATCCCGAAGGGCGCACCCAGATGCTGGACTTGATCAAGCGGCTTTCCGACTTCGATGTCAACGTCATCGTGTCGTCGCACGTCCTGACCGACATCGAGCAGACCTGCGACTGGGTGGTCATGCTCGATGCAGGGAATCTCCTCCGGTCCGGCCCTCTCCAGGGTTTCGAGAAGCTGGGCACGGTCCTGGTCGAGGTGCTCGAGCACCCCGACTCGGTGGCGGCTGCGATCAGGGAGCAGGGTTTCGAGGTGGTGGTCGATGGCCTCCGCCTGGTCGTTGGTCCTGGCGATGAGAGCATCGAGCCGATAGTGATCGCCGCGGCCGCGAACGCCGGATCCGGGTTGGTGCGGATGATTCGAGGATCGGCTTCGCTCGAGGACCTGTTCCTCAACCGGGAGACCGTCTGATGACCGACCAGGTCATCTACGACCGAGGTTATCGCTCCTACGACGGGCCTCGTCTTGGCCCCAAGGGAGCGAGAAGGGCGGTCTACAAGGATGGAGTGCGCCGCGTCCTCGGCCTGGGACGCAAGGCGCGGCTGAAGATCTTCCCCTGGTCGCTCATCGTCATCGCCGTCGTTGCCGCCGCCGTGTTCGTCGGCGTCCACTGGGCGATAGGCAACATCGAAGAAAGCATGCGCCAGGAGATTCCGACGTACGGCGGTCTCTTCGACTTCTACTCCGGTATCTCTTTGCTTTTCATCGCACTGGCCGGCCCGCAGTTGCTCATCCCCGACCGGACCAGAGGAGTCCTTTCGGTGTATTTCTCCCGGCCCCTCACCGTCGACGGCTACCTCACCTCCAAGGTCGGTGCCTTCGCCACCGTGGTTGCGGCCATCTACATCGTCCCGCAAGTGGTTCTGCATCTCGGTCTCGGCCTCATCGCCGAGGAGGGCTTTCTCTCATATCTGGGCAACAACCTCGACATCCTGTGGAAGGTCCCTGTCACCACTCTCGCCTTCGTCCTGGTCCATGGGGCAGTGGTCTTCGCTCTGTCCGCGGTCATCGATCGGACCGGCATCGCCGCCGCCGCATTCCTCGGGACCCTATTTGCCGGTGCGGCGGTGGCGGGGAGGGTGGCTGAAGCCGGCTTCCCCGGTGCGAGATACTTCTCACTGCTGGCGATCGACCACCACCCAAGGGTCATCAGGGACTATTTCTTCGGGGACACCATCGAGTATGCCCCCGAGGTGGCCGGGTTCGAGGTGTGGGTCTCCGTCGTCGTGATCGTCGGGCTGGTGGCCCTGGCCGCATGGTTCGTCCGCTTTCGGTACCGGAGGCTGGCGTGACCGACACCATCGTCGTAACAAACCTGTCCAAGTGGTTCGGTCTCAAGGTCGCCGTGAGCGAGCTCAGCATCGGCTTCCGCCCGGGTGTGACCGGTCTCCTCGGTCCCAACGGCGCCGGCAAGACCACTCTCCTCCGCGTCATGTCCGGCCTGCAAAGGCCGTCCCAGGGGGAGGTGAGGATCCTGGGGGTCGATCCCCGTCAGGACACCGATATCTACCGCAAGATCTCCCTCGTCCCCGAGGACGAGTCGGTGTACGACCGGCTGACCGGGCGAGAGTTCGTCGCGCTGGCCGCTCGTTTGGCAAAGATC
>JBEVIF010000002.1:0-3172 GCA_040510795.1 Acidimicrobiia bacterium | reverse complement strand
TGAGCCTCTGCCGCGACCTCGTAGGCCCGGCGCAGCAAGTCGACATCGCCATCGGGATGATGGGCGAGGAAAACCTCGGCGACGTCTTCGAATGTCGCCTGACTCGACTCAGTCGTACTTGAGGAGGGCATGCAGGGGTACACCGTCCAGCATCTGGGCGCCGTTGAGGAAGGACAACTCGATAAAGACCGCGAACCCGACGACATCGGCGCCGATCTTCTTCAACAACCGAATTGCGGCGGCGGCTGTTCCGCCGGTGGCGATCACGTCGTCGACGAGGAGGACCTTCTCCCCCGGCTGAGCAGCGTCCGTGTGGATCTCCAGCGAATCGGTCCCATATTCCAGTGAGTAGTCCTCCCGGACCGTCTCGTAGGGCAGCTTCCCTGGCTTCCGAACCGGTATGAAGCCTGCGCCGAGAAGACCGGCCACCGGGGTCGCCAGAGTGAAGCCCCTCGCCTCGATCCCCGCGACCTTGGTCACCCCTGAGTCCCGGAACGGCTCAGCCAGAGCCTCGACGAGAGCGGTGAAGGCAGTCGGATCGGCGAGGACCGGCGTGATGTCTTTGAAGACGATCCCGGGCTCGGGGAAGTCGGGGATGTCGCGGATTAGCGCGCTGAGGTTGTCCACCCGGGAAGTCTACGGCCGGATCAGGAGGATTCGGCTTCTGGTTTGTCCGGGCCTACCCGGGTACCGACGGCTTTGCGCGAGACCCGGATCTTCCCCTCCTCGACCCGGAGGACGACGCTCTCGTCGTCGACCGATACCACGATGCCGTGGATCCCGCCGATGGTCCGAACCTCCTCACCGGGGCTGAGCGTCTTGGACAGCTCCTGCTGGGCCTTGGCGCGTTGACGCTGGGGCCGGATGATGAACAACCAGAAGACGGCAACCATCAGCCCGAGGAAGAGCAGCGAGGGCAGCGGGCTCGCCGCGGTCTCCTGGGCAAGGACGAGATGGGTCACTGAATCCTCCAGATCGCGAGAGTTGGACCGCCGAGATTAGGCAACGGCAGGGGTCTAGGGCGAACCGTTGGCCCTGGTCGCGGCGACGCCGCCGACGAAGTCGGAGAATGTCCCCGATTCGATGGCCTGGCGGGCGGCGCCGACCAAGTCCAGCGTGTACCGAAGGTTGTGGATCGTGAGGAGGCGATGGGCGGACAGCTCCTTCACCCGCACCAGATGCCGCAAATAACCCCGGCTGTGAGTCCGACACGTGTGGCAGGCGCAGTTTTCGTCGATGGGGCGATCGTCGGACTCGGACTCGGCGTTGCGAAGGCTGAAGTCTCCGCCTCGTGTCAAGACCTTGCCGTGCCGGGCGAGCCGGGTGGGAAGGACGCAATCGAACATGTCCGCCCCTCTGGCGATCGCCTCGAGCAGGCCGTCTGTATCTCCCAACCCCATCACGTACCGCGGCTTGCCCTCGGGGAGCTCGGCGAAGCTTGCTTCCAGGGCGAGATGACGCTCATCCCGGCCTTCACCGACTGAGAGCCCTCCGATCCCGAAGCCCGGGAACCCGAGGGCGGCGGTCTGAGCGGCGCTCTTCGCCCTTAGATCGGGGTCGACTCCGCCCTGGACTATTCCAAACAGAGCCTGATCCGGCTTGGTATGCGCCCGTAGGCATCGCTCTGCCCAGCGCAGGGTGCGCTCCAGCTCGGCCTCGACCAAATCGGCCGGCGCAGGGAGACCGACGCACACGTCTAGGGCCATGGCAATGTCGGGCGCAAGCTCCTGTTGGATCCGGACCGCTTCCTCGGGAGTGAGCTCGACAGAGGACCCGTCGTAGACGGAACGGAAGCGGGCACCGCTCTCCTCGATCACCGGCTCGAGGGAGAAGATCTGAAACCCGCCTGAGTCGGTGAGGATCGGCCCGTCCCACGCCATGAATTGATGGAGCCCGCCGAGAGCCGCGATCCGCGACGACCCCGGCCGCAGCATCAGGTGGTAGGTATTGGCCAGCACGATCTCGGCTCCGACTCCGGACAGGTCGTGACTATCGATGGCTTTCACGGCAGCTCTCGTCCCCACCGGCATGAAGGCCGGAGTCGGGATCCGGCCGTGAGGGGTGTCGAGCCAACCAGAGCGCGCCTCCCCTTCTTTCGACTGCAAGGTCCAGGTCACCGCGCTCATGCCCTGATTATCGCTCGGCCAGCATCGCATCCCCGAAGGAGAGAAATCGATACCCGCGTTGGAGTGCGATCTGATATGCCTCCCGCCACCTGTCCCCCATGAAGGCCGCCACCAGGACCACGAGGGTCGACCCCGGGACGTGGAAGTTGGTCACCAGGGCGTCGACCACCCGGAACTCGACACCGGGTGTGAGGAAGAGGTTCGTTTCATGTTCACCCGCTGCCACTGTCCCAGCCCCATCGGCAAATGACTCCAGAGTCCTCACCACGGTGGTGCCGATTGCCACCACCCGCCCTCCCCGGGCACGGGCGGAGTCGACTGCAGCTGCGGTCGACTCCGGGATCGAGCACCACTCCGAGTGCATCACGTGCGCCTCGATGTTCTCGGTGGCGATGGGTCGAAACGTGTCGATTCCGACGTGAAGGTCGACGGGTGCGATCTCGATCTCCCCTAGTCGTAGACGGGTCGCCACCTCCTCGGTGAAATGAAGGCCGGCGGTGGGGGCGGCCGCCGAACCAATCGTGCGGGCGAACATCGTCTGGTACCGATCGGGATCGTTCAAAGTGCCCTGGAAGTAGGGCGGGAGCGGCACGTTCCCTACGTTGGCTATAGCTCCCTCGACATCGGGCGCCTCCATGTCGACCACGACCATCCCTTCGTCGGGGCCGTCGACGATCGTGGCCCTGATCGCCTCGATCTCGATCACGATTCCGGGCCGGAGCCTTCGCGATGGCCGGGCCAGAGCCTCCCAAAGCCCGTCAGGGCGGGCCCCGAGCAGGAGCAACTCGACAGAACCGCCCGTGTCGAGCCGGCGGCCGGCTAGCCGGGCCGCTCGGACCCGGGTCTCATTGACCACGACCAGGTCACCGGGCCGAAGCAACGAAGGAAGGTCGAGGAATCGATGATCTGACATGTCCCGGGTGTCGAGGAGCCGGGACTCGTAACGGGGTTCGATCGCCTCCTGGGCGATGGCCGACTCCGGGAGTGGGTACTTGAAGTCCTCGACCCTCATCTAGATGCGAGGCTAGAGAAGCGCCCCCTGGGGA
>JBEVIF010000001.1:0-3254 GCA_040510795.1 Acidimicrobiia bacterium | reverse complement strand
GTCGTAAAACGTAGAACGTGGAGCGTATGAGGCTTCGGTCAGGCCGCCCCGACATGAGTGGGGGTGTTGCCCGGCCTCCACTTGATCGAGCAGCCCATCGAGGGCCATTGCTCGGAACTTGCCGGCTGCCCTGACAGGACTGCGTTGACAGCGGCGCGTAGATCGGCGCCGGTGACCGCGATCCCGCTGTTTGGCCTCGAGTCGTCGAATCGTCCTCGATAGGCCAACTCTCGATTCGAGTCGAACAGGAAGAAGTCGGGCGTGCACATGGCGGTGTAGGCGGCAGCCACGCTCTGGTCGGCATCGAACAGGTAGGGAAAGGTGTAGCCATAGCGAACGGCTTCCTTCCTCATCGCATCGGGGCCGTCGTCCGGATACTGGTCGGCGTCGTTGGCGGATATGGCCACGATCCCGAGATCGGAGTCCTGGTAGTCCATCCCGAAGCGCGCCAGCTCGTCACGGACGTGCTGGACATAGGGGCAGTGATTGCAGATGAACATGACGAGCATGCCCTTCGAGCCGTCGAAATCGCCAAGCGAGACGTCTCGTTCCGAGACGACATCTCGCAGGGTGAAGTCGGGCGCCTTTGTTCCGAGCGGGAGCATCGTTGAGGTAGCAGCCATGGCGCCAGTCTAAGGGTGGTGCATGCCTTCGATCACCTCGCCGAATGCCTCGATGCTCCCGTCGAGATGCACGTCGGGAATTGCCAGCATCGAGTGGCTCGCCCCGGCCGCCTGGTATCCGGTCATGTGATCGAGTTGGTCCTCGATGGTGCCGGCGTTGTGCCGGGCCATGAACGCCTCGGCTGACATGTTTCGCCCTCGCAGCAGCTCAACCCGCTCTCGCAGTGTCTCCCGGTCTGCCGCCGTCATCACATTTACGAGGTGCGAGACCTCGATCTTCGCAGGGTCTCGCTCGACCTCCGCACAATGCTGGTGAAGTATTCCGACCTTGCGCCGGATGACATCGGGACGGCCGAAGAGATTGCAGGCGTCGGCGTATCTCGCGACCAGTCGCAGCGTCCGTTTCTCGCCGGACCCCCCGATGAGGATCGGTATTCGGTCCTGGATGGGTCGGGGGTAACAGATCAACTCAGATGCGGAGAACGTGGTGCCTGAGAAAGATGGAGAGCCCTTGCCCCAGAGGAGAGGGAGCATGCGAAGTGTGTCTTCCAGTTGCTCGTAACGAGCCGGCACAGATGGGAACGGGATCCCATAGCCTTCGTGCTCCGCCCGGTCCCATCCGATGCCCAGGCCAAGGTTCACCCGGCCCCCGGAGAGGACATCCAGGGTGGCCACCGTCTTCCCAAGGACCACAGGATGGCGGTGCCCGATCCCGGTAACGAGCGTTCCCAGTCTGATCCTGCTGGTGACCCCGGCCAGGAATGCAAGCGTGGAGTAGGCCTCGGGAATGTCCTCCCATTGGCGGCCGACCTGGGGGATCTGACGGAAATGGTCCATCACCCAGAGGTCGTCGAATCCGGCCGCCTCTGCCCGAGAGGCGATGGAGGCAAGGCGGGGCGCCATCTGGGAGCGATCCTCGCCCCAGTCGAATCTGTTGATCACGAGCCCGAAGCGATGTCCCGCCGTGGCCGATCGGTCCTCGGCTGCTTCGTCCTTGGCGACCGCGATCGAGGGGGCCACCAGGGCCACGGGCTGTTCGACGATGACGCGGTCGAAGCCATCGTCGTCGATCTCAGCCCGGACGGCCCGAAACCTGCTCAGCTGCTTGTCGAGCACCGACTTCGGGATGGGCCGTGGGCGCTCCGTGTTACGAGCCCGGGCTTGGTCCGCCGGGATGTCGAACACGACAGCGAAGGCTGGGAGCCCGGCCTCGTGGGCCAGAACCGCCCATCTCCGTCGGTTGTCCCGGTCGAAGCCGAGAGTGTCGACCACCGTCGTCAGCCGCCGGCGCATTCGCTCTGCCACGATCTGTTCCAGGATCGAGAAAGCAGCCGTACCGGCCTGCTGATCGTCCTCACCGGCGCCCACCATCCCCCGAAGGCGATCCGAGGAGACGATCTCTATCTCACGAAAGGTCGTGGCCGCCCAGCTGCTCTTGCCCGAACTGGACGCGCCGACCAACACCACCAGGCAGGGCGCGGGCAGACGCAGCTCCATGCGGATGTTCTAGTGGATCAATCGGTAACCTGGGTCCGGTGAGCTCATTCCTGCCCGCGCCGTTTGGCAACGTGGCCACCGCCATGATCACACCGTTCACTGTCTCGGGTGACGTCGATCACGAGCAAGCATGGCGTCTTGCCCGCTTCCTGTCCGACAACGGGAGCGACGCCCTTGTCGTCACCGGGACTACAGGTGAGTCCCCGACCCTTAGCAGCGTCGAGAAGCTGGCCCTCTACAAGACGGTCGTCGACGCGGTAGCCGGTAAGGACACCCATGTGATCGCAGGGACCGGCACCTACAACACGGCTGAATCGGTAGAGCTCTCCGGCAGGGCGGCCGAACTCGGTTGTGCCGGCGTGCTGGCGGTGACCCCCTATTACAACAAGCCCGATCAGGCCGGCCTGGTGGGGCATTTCAGCGCGATCGCCGATGTCGGTTTGCCAGTCATGCTGTACAACATCCCGGGCCGAACCGGCACCCGGATCGAGATCGACACCTTGGCACGGCTCGCCGAACACGAGAGCATCGTCGCAGTGAAAGATGCCGCCCTGGACATCGAGTTCACGGGTCATACCATCAACCGGGTGCCCGGCCTCACCGTCTATTCCGGCCAGGACTCGTTCACCTGGCCCATGATGGCGGTCGGTGCTGTGGGCGTGGTGTCGGTGGTCTCACATCTCGCAGGGAGAGCGGTTGCCGCGATGGTGCGGGCAGCGCTGGCCGGGGATGTCGCCGAGGCCCGCCGGCTCCACCATCTGCTCCTGCCTCTGTGCGAAGCATGCTTCCTCGAGACCAACCCGTCACCGGTGAAGGGCGCCATGGACCGCCTCTGGGAGCCGGTGGGCGACGTCAGGCCTCCATTGGTGAGAGCGTCCGAGGAGACCCTGGTCGCCGTCGAGAAGGCGGTCGGCGCCCTCCAGGGCTTGTGAGCGTCTCCGTCACATTTCTCGGCGGTCTCGGGGAGATCGGCCGAAACTGTGCGGCTGTCGAGGTCGACGGGAAGATCGCCCTCATCGACTGTGGCCTCATGTTCCCCGAGGAGGACATGCTCGGCGTCGACCTGGTGTTCCCCGATTGGTCCTGGCTCATCGAACGATCGGACGATGTCGAATGTGTCGTCCTGACCCATGG